>NZ_QOHL01000012.1:0-43029 GCF_004181775.1 Ehrlichia minasensis | reverse complement strand
GCTAATTTTTTTTATCTCTAGTAACGTATTACATTAGATAGGGGGATGTGTATTGTTGATCACTGTGAAAAAGCTTTTTGATTTTTTAATTGATGTTGAAAGGATATGAGTTACATGTTTTATAGCTTACTGTATCTGAATAAATTGAACAGCAATCAATATCTCTGGGTTTTACAGGTAGGAGATTTTTGGTTGAAATTAAAATCCTAGTTTACTAGGCTAATTTTTTTTATCTCTAGTAACGTATTACATTAGATAGGGGGATGTGTATTGTTGATCACTGTGAAAAAGCTTTTTAATTTGTTAATTGATGTTGAAAGGATATGAGTTGCATGTTTTATAGCTTATCTATATCTGAATAAGTTGAACTGCAATCAATATCTCTGGGTTTTACAGGTGGGAAATTTTTGGTTGAAATTAAAATCCTAGTTTACTAGGCTAATTTTTTTTATCTCTAGTAACATATTACATTAGATAGAGACTGTGTATTGTTAATCACTGTGAAAAAGCTTTTTGATTTGTTAATTGATGTTGAAAGAGTATGAGTTGCATGTTTTATTTCATATTTTCTAATCTATCTTACTAATACAAGTTTAACTATGTTACTGTTTGTAATTGTTTTTACGTAATGTATTTTATAAGCATTTTAACATTGGTTGATAATGCCTGGTTATTAATTTAATATTTTTGTGTATTTCTATTAACTGTACTAGTTTTTATTGTGATTTTTCAATTAATGATTTTAGGCGTAACATTAGTAATGCTGTTATTAGTCTGATTTTTGCTTTACAGTGTAGTAATATAATAAATTGGATGAAATTTATACTGCATTTATATGTTTTGTTATTTACAGTATTATATTCTCATAGCAAAAAAGTTGATTATATGTTAAGTTAATTGGCTGTTTATTGTGTATAAATAAGAGCTTTCATTATTTAAATTTGATTACTACTAGATTATTCATCTGATTCTTTATTTTTTACAACATCATAATTTACCATTCTAAATCTATCTTTTAATAGAGCAACAGCATGGTTACTAAATCCACTATTACTCAGTGCTACGGCACCAAGTTGTAACCCCACTTCATAGGTTTCAGGAATTAAATAGTGAGCACCTAGTTCTTTGTATATTTCTACATTGTTTAGATCAGGTAACCTGACAATAATTATTATGTGTGGAAAATTCTTTGCAACTAGTGAAATAATCTTTTTTATAGTTACTTCATTGTTAATTGCTATGATTATCATTCGAGCACGTGATATTGCCATAGATTGTAAAGTATTTAATTTTGTCAGGTCTCCAAGATATACAGGATATCCTTCATCTATGCCATCTTTTACTATTTTTGGTTGAATGTCAGATGCAATGTAGTTTACGTGTTCTGCAACTAACACTTTTGCAACCATACGTCCTACTCTTCCAAAACCTACTACTATAACATGTTGGTCTAGATCTTTTGTATCTAAAGTGAGCTCTTGAGAATTTAATGATATTTTCTTTTTAGTGATTAATTTTGATATCCAGTCTCCCAGCGTTGCAAGTAGTGGAGTAAAAGCCATAGTGACTGTTGTAATCATCATAAGTGTTTGTGCTAGATCACTAGATAGTACATTTTTTTCTGCTGCAAGACCAAATAAAATAAAAGCAAACTCTCCACCTTGAGATAGTAATAATCCTGCTTGTATAGCTGCTGCTAGTTGGAATCTAAAGAACCTACATAGTATAAAGATTATGAGAGACTTAAGTGCTATTAAAGATATTGAAGCTAATGTTATTATGGGTAACTTGTTTAATACAAATTTGATGTCAATTGACATCCCTACTGTCATGAAAAACAACCCTAATAGCAATCTTTTAAATGGCAGAACGACTTGTTCTACATCGTGTCTATACTCAGTTTCTGCAACAAGTAATCCTGAAACGAATGCTCCTAAGGCCATAGATAAATTGAAATTTTCTGTAATAAAAGCTGCACCTAAAACAATCAGTAATGTTGTGGCTATGAAAATTTCGTTACTTTTCATTGCTGCTATGGTATTGAACAAAGGTCTAAGCAATAGCCTTCCTGTAATGAAAATCAAAGTTAATGCAATTGCTGCTTTGATGAAAGAGTATAATAATGATATAGGTATACTATGATGTGATTCCCCTGTTAACAATGGTAATAGTACAATTAATGGTACAACTGCAAAATCTTGTAGTAGTAACACTGCTATCGATAGCCTTCCAACTTGAGTTGATTGATAGCCTTTTTCTTGTAATACTTGTAATACTATTGCTGTTGAAGAAAGAGCTAAAGCACCTCCTATTATAAGGGATCCTCTAGAATCTATGCCAAACTTATTTGAAATATACCATATTACTGATGCTGTGACTATGACCTGTAATGTTCCAAAGCCAAAGACATGCAATCGCATGGCAATTAGTCTTTCAAATGTTAGCTCAATGCCTATTAAAAATAGCAGGAAAACCACTCCGAATTCTCCAAGATTCTGTATGATAGTAGATGATTCTACTAAATTTAACCCATTTGACCCAATAAGAGTTCCTGCAACAAAATATCCTAATACGGGACTAATATTTAACTTCCAGAATAATACAACTATTACTATAGCTGCTGAAAGTAGAGTAATTATGTCTAATAAATATTTAGAATCATGCATAGAAATCTCTTAAAATTATGTAACAAACTGATCATTTTGAGACTTCCATTTTATGGAGCAACCAATACTTGGTTTTTGATTCTCAGGTGTTTTACCTGTTTTTGAAATAAATTTCATAGCATTGAACAGATCTCTATCCTCTTGCTTACTGTCCATTTGATTTTTTCCTGAAGAATCAAATCTTCCTCTGTAACATAATTCTAGTTTATTGTTAAATCCGAAGAAATCAGGTGTGCATACAGCACCATAATTTTTTGCAACTGTTTGATCTTCATCTATTAAGTATGGAAAATTAATACCATATTTCTGTGCAAATTTTATCATATTCTCATATGAATCATCTGGATAAGCAATGGTATCATTTGGCATAATTGCTATGGTATAAATATTATGATCATTTTTTAATGTGTTAACATCATACACTAAATTGTTTATTATTGCCTTAACATAAGGGCAATGATTGCATATAAACATTATTAGTAGACCATTCCCTTTATGATAACTACTTAGGCTATATAGATTTCCATCTATAGATTTTAATGAAAAATCATGTGCAGTGACATTTTTATCTACTTGAGGAGTATAAAGCGCTACCATAAACTTATGTTTCCAAAACTACAAACAATTATTTTATTCTAGAATACAATCTTCTAAAGTCAAATTTAATTATATTTATGCTAAAAATCACATAAAGGGTTTTACTACAACCATAATTACAATAATTATTATTAACAAGGTTACTGATTCGTTAAGACACTTGAAATACAATGAAGACTTAGTGTTGTTTTTAGCAGCAAAGTCTTGCCTATGTTTGAATAGCATAATTTGGATAATGCACATCAATATAACACATATTATCTTTATCTTAAACCATAAAAAGTAGTGTGCTTTTGTGATTATAGATAAGACTGCTCCAAGAGTTATACTAGAAATCATTGATGGATTAATTATGTAAAACAATAGCTTCCTTTCCATGGTATTGAGTAAATTATAACTGTCGGAATGTAGTGGAACCTGAGCATGGTATACATATATTCGAGGTAAATACAACATCCCAGCCATCCAAGTAATAATTGATATTATATGAAATGCTTCAATCCAATGCTTATAATCTATCATTATAGAAACCAGTGTGTCTGAACTTTTATTAAATTTATATTATATGTTGATTCCTTTAGAGATACAATTAGAATGTTTATTTACAATAGATTTGTAAGTTTTTATTAGGCATGTTAGCGTTGGATGCATAGGTAATTTGTAACATTTTAAATGTTGAGTGTTTATTGTTAGTAATATTAAAGTATATTTTTATACATTTTATACTCTAATCTTATTATATGAATACAGATTTAGCATTTTGTTTGTAGTATTAACTAAATTATATAGAAATGTGTTGAGTTTGAAGTGGTATAATATTCTAGTAAGTGTGGCATACTAGCTATCCTAATCAGTAGAAATGCTTTAGAATATTTACCGTAATGGAGCAACATGTTGAAGTTTTTCCTAGTTAAACAGTGTGTATTTTTAAGTACCGAATGAATGATATTGATATTTAACTAATAAAAAATATGAATATTTCAAGTTATTGTAAAACATCCTATGAATTGTGGAGTTTTGAACTTAGCTTATGTAATGGTTGCATTGTGTGCTTAAATTTGTATATCATGGGTTAGTAAAAATTGGCTCAAGCTTCATAGATATAATTCTACTATACCTAATTTTTATACATTTAACATCTTTTTTGCAAAGTTGTCATTGCGTTTACTAGATGTGTATGTGTTTTAAATCCTATTTATGTAATGGTTGCTTTATAAGTTTAAATCTATATATCATTAGGTAGAAATTAGCTCAAGTGGTTATAAATGTTGTTCTGCTATCACTAATTTTTGTGCATTTAATATTTTCTTACTGTAAAGTTATCAATATAATTGTACTACTTGATTAAAGAAGTAGGGTTGCAATAAAAATAGTCTTATAGCTTACTTGTAGTTACGCAGACATAAAATTCTTGCTGCTTCTAGAATATCTGTTACTTGTGGTAAAGATAGTTTTTCAAGATTTGCAGCATAGGGGAGAGGAACATCTTTTCCAGTGACTCTTATTACTGGAGCATCTAGATCATCAAATGCTTGTTCCATTATTAGTGCAGCTATTTCAGATCCTATTCCTGAATATGGCCATCCTTCTTCTACTGTAATGATTCTATTTGTTTTTTTGACAGAACGTAATATTGTTTCTGTATCAAGTGGACGTAAAGTTCTTAAATCTATAACTTCTGCATTTATACCTTCTTTTGCTAAGAATTCTGCTGCTTCTAGTGCATTTTTAACTTGTATAGAAAATGCAGTTATTGTAATATCCATGCCTTCTTTAACTATTGCAGCTTTACCAATTTCAGTTGTATAGTCTGATGTTAATACTTCATCTTGTATTTCATGTTTATGCCCATATGCAATCTCATTTTCAAGAAATATAACAGGGTTTGGATCCCTGATAGCTGATTTTAATAAACCTTTGCAATCTGCTGCAAAGTATGGTGATATTACTTTTAACCCTGGAACGTGTGCATACCATGATGCATAACATTGTGAGTGTTGTGCTCCTACTCTTGCAGCTGCTCCATTAGGCCCCCTAAATACGAGAGGGCAATTTAGTTGCCCACCAGACATGTAATTAGTTTTAGCTGCAGAGTTGATAATTTGGTCTATTGCTTGCATAGCAAAGTTGAATGTCATGAATTCTACAATGGGTTTTAATCCACCAAAAGCAGCACCTACTCCTATTCCAGCGAATCCGTGTTCAGTTATTGGTGTATCTATAACTCTCTCATGACCAAATTGAGCAAGTAATTCTTGTGTGACTTTATATGCCCCTTGGTATTCGCCTACTTCTTCTCCCATGATTAATACAGTATGGTCGCGTTCCATTTCTTCACGTATTGCTGCGCATAGTGCTTCTCTTACGGTTAAACTTTTCATAATTTAACAATCTTAATGACAATTCTGAATAATTATATTTAAAAAAGTAAATATGCAAATACAATTTCCCAGCTTGTATTCGTTTGTTTAAGAAAAGTAATAAAAAATGATAATAAATATGCTTGTTTTAGTATAAATATATATATCATTATTCAGTGAGATAGATGACACTCAAATTATTTATTTTGAGTCAGTAGTATGTTTTGCTCTATTTTATTTTTGTATGTTGTGTATAAGATGCTTGATATTATTTGATATATGCAAAGATATAGATTATTTGTTAGAATCTATACTTAATTGATTTGTTTCAATTGGATCAATTGTGAAATCGTTGATCATATTTTCACTGATGTCATGTGATACTTTAATTTGACTGTATATGACATATCCTATAAACAATATTCCGAAAAATACAAAAATACCAAATGTGACTGTTTTGTTAATTTTACTGAGATCCGGTTGTTCTGCGAGAAATTTCCAGTGAGTAGTAAGTAGATGATATACCCAAATACTTAATGTTGTTAACATAGCTGTGACAATAGCTGCGCACATAATACTGCCTTTTTGACGTTTTTTATATTTTGACTTATTGACTAAAAAGGTTTGTAAGGTATTGCTTGATACGGGTTTATATTTTGGTGTATGCTCTGGTGCTTCAGGGATAGTAGGTAACCGTGTACCTTTGTATCTTGAACGTAATGTTCTACTGTAAGTTGTAGACGATGCTTTTGTTTTGGGTATTGTAGTATGTAAAGATGTTGATGGTTGTGTCTGACTAGATGTTTGAGTGGTGTGTATTATTTGTGGCATTACTTGACTATCAGATTGTTGTGTTGTTGGGTCTATAAGATGTTCATGTTGGAACTGATGGATAGTTATAGTACTGGTAAATGGAGGAGAAGTTTGTGGATCGTGTGAAGGTTCTACTAATAAATCTTTACATGTTATGTGTAGATTTATTGTGTATTGAGAAAGTATTTTTTCAAGTGTTTGCTCATTGTATTTTTTATAAAGTATCTTAGAAAGAGTACCCTGTTCAGGTATGCAGCATACAGTATTTAGTAGTGCATCAATATCAGTCTCAGAATCAAGTTCTTGTGAATAACACTTTGGTAAGGTCTCTGGTTGAGGTGTTATGTTGTCTTTTAGTGAGAATGATATTGATAATTTTGAATTTTGTGTACCATATAAATCTTCAAAAAGTTTTGCATACTGTTGTATCTGTTGACAAAACTGTGTTTTTGCAAAGCTGCTGTAGATTAGTGAATAAATGACCGAATGCTGTGGATATAGGCTAACTTGTCTATGACGTGTTAGAATATAATCTTGAAAAGTTGGTAATGTATCTAATAATGTGTTATCTATTTCATATAGTGTACAGCTAAAATGGTTATATTGAAATTTACATATGTGTGTTAATGGTGTAGGTGCGTTGCTATGTTCTGTGTTGTATGTCATTAAACACATTGATATTTGCGCTTTAGAGCTTTTTGAGTTTTTAATATGAGCTATAGTTAACCTAAGGCTTTTTTGGCAGTTAGGTAATATTGAAGTTAGTGGTGAAGTATTATATAGTCTTATAATGGGGTAAAGTTTTAATATTCCTTGTGTAACAGGTATGTTATTTTCAAGATGCTCATTTAATGTATTAATATTAAGCTCAGTGTGAAATGTAGCTGAAAAACATAACTCCAGTTTTTTCTTTGATAATGTGCTAGAATATTTTGTTATTTCTTTTTCTAAAAGTCTTCTAATAGCAGATTTCAATGGATTTGTAATTGTTAGTATCTTACTGGAAGATTGGGTTATAATTTTATCTGGGCTTATTTCTTTACTTTCTGCTTCATTGTTAATGCGTATTTTAAAGGATAGTAAAGATTTTTCTGGTGGTGATGGTTCTTGATCAGGTGAATTTGGATGATATGGTAGGATAAAATTTGATACTACATAGAATTCCAGAAAGTTTGCTATAGTCTCACTGATATCATCTATATTGATTGGGTTGTTTTCTGCTATTTGGCATAATGTATAGGATATGGTAAAATGTTTATCTGATGTTTCGTGTGATATATTGTGTGAAAACTCTTGGAAGAGTAGTTGTGCTAATTGTATGATAAGCTGACTATTTTTTTGATTAATAGCGATAATCTGTTGTTCTGGTGTGGGCATGTGAATTTATTCTTACAACATAAAAAAGCAAGTGCCCGAAAGAAGATTTGAACTTCCATAATTATAAAAATTACTAGTACCTGAAACTAGCGCGTCTACCATTCCGCCATTCGGGCATATAGTAGTTGATTTGTTAAGAATTATACTATAACATAAAAACTTGGTCAAATTAAATCTTATGGTTATGAATATATCTAACGTAGAACAGATGCTTTTTTCTCGTAATCAAATTAATGAAAATACCATAAATCGTATAGTTAGCGATTGTTTGTATACAGCAGATGGTGGAGAATTATTCTTAGAAATGTGTATTTCGGAAACTCTTGGATTTGAGGATGGAATTCTCAAATATGCTGATTTTAATTCACGTCAAGGATTTGGGTTGAGGTCATTTTGTAATGAATTAACGGCATTTGTTTGTTCTTCTGAGGTTACTGAGCGAGAAATTAGCAATGCTGCAGCTTTGGTCAAATCTATTAATAGTAATGGCAATGGTGGAGTTGTACATTTGAATAAGACAAAGCCTACTCTGTATCCTGAGACTAATCCTTTGCAGAGTATAACTTTTGATATTAAAGTAAAGCTTTTACAAGAAGTTGAAGGTTACTTACATAGTAAAAGTCCATATGTGAGACAGGTCAAGACTGCTTTAAGTGGACAATGGCAAATGGTTCATATTATTTTGCCTGATGGGAATAAAGTTTGCGATATTAGGCCACTTGTGAGATTTAATGTGTGTGTTATTTTAGAAAAAGATGGGAGAAAGGAAAGTGGATCTGCTGGTCATGGTGGTAGGGCTCCCTATGAAGAATTTATTGGAGCTGGAAAATGGCAAGTAATTGCTGATGAAGCATTACGTCAAGCGTTGGTTAACTTAGAATCTGTTCCTACTCCTGCTGGTGAAATGACGGTAGTATTAGGTCCTGGTTGGCCAGGTGTATTATTACATGAAGCTGTAGGCCATGGGTTAGAAGGGGATTTTAATAGAAAAAAAGTTTCTGCTTTTTCAAATTCTATAGGTAAAAAGGTAGCAGCAGATGGTGTAACTGTTGTTGATGATGGCACTATATCTGGGCGTAGAGGTTCTATAAATGTAGATGATGAAGGTGTACCATCAGCTTACAATGTATTAATTCAGGATGGTATTTTAGTAAATTATATGCAAGATAAAATGAATGCTAATCTTATGGGCACTACTTCTACTGGTAATGGTCGTAGACAAAGTTATCAAGATGTTGTCATGCCACGGATGACAAATACTTACATGTTACCAGGCAATTATCATCCAGAAGAAATAATTTCAAGTGTTAAGCAAGGAATATATGCAGTGCATTTTTCTGGAGGGCAGGTTGATATTACATCTGGTGAATTTGTTTTTTCAGCTTCTGAAGGTTATCTAATAGAAGATGGTAAGGTTACGCGTCCTGTTAAAGGTGCAACAATTATAGGCAATGGACCTGATGTTTTGACAAAAGTATCTATGATTGGAAATGACTTAGCGCTTGATTTAGGAATTGGTACTTGTTCTAAAAATGGACAAGATCTTCCTGTTGGGGTAGGACAACCAACTCTTAAAATAGATAATATTGTTGTTGGTGGTACAGAAGTTTAATTTAAAAAATGTTACTGCTATAATCTGGTATTTATTAAGTTTAAGCAAGAAACAGTCACTAATGCTGAAATGTACTATTTTATTACTACAAGTGATAGTGTCTTTGGTATTAAAAATATTACTCTAATATGTAGTTTCATATTGATTAGTAGTGTTTATGTTTAGAGGTTTAACTAAAAAATACAATAGAGTATTGTATAGTTTTAATGTTTTTAAGATTGAAAAAAAAGAAGTAACTAATGCCTCAAGTATCAATACTGCTTTGTTTATTGATTACAAATAATAAGATCTTTGAATGTGGAAATATTACTATAAAATGTAGCTTTTATGGTCTGTAGGTAATGTTGATTATATAAAATACAGACTATTAGAGCTTTGTTTCAATATTTTCAAAATGTATTTGTTGTATTAAGGTTTTTTCATGGTAAGCAATTGTAATTCTTGTGATTTTATGTTTGAGCATGAATAATATTGTGTGAACGTTGTCATGTAAAAAGTTGATCACTTTTAATACTTAAAGTATATGATTTTCCATACTTGAACTGTAGCTATAAGAATTTTTGGTATAGGATATTACTCATTAATATGTCACTTTTTGATTGATAGATAATATTTATGTTAGATGATGTGAAAATGTTATTGCTGGATAAATAGAACTTTTTTAATGCTGCAGTCAATCCAAAGTTCATTCGTGGTATGCTAATTAATATTATCAAGATCCTTAATTATACTATAGCTATAGTTGTTTTATGTTTGTAGTGTTGTAGAGTGTTATTACAGAGAAAGCTAATAACTTTTAATAGTGTGGTGCATAGTTTTGTGTAACAGTGAGAGTTTTGAATGTTGAAGTGTTGTTTCTGTATGGTTTTGTAATATATGTATGATGATAGGGTTGTTAGCAGTGAGTAAAATTCTTTAAATATTCAAGCAATGTCTTTTTATTGTGTTATTGAAATGTAATAGTGAAAATTTTGAGTTAAACTATTATCTTTCTCTATATGGTAATATGTGTGTTTGAATATTGTGTGAAGTATCAAAAATTAGTATCATAAACTTCTAATGTATTCAATTAGTGCACTATTGGTTCAGTAATGGAATTTAGATTAAATATTTTATAAATACCTTGTATTGTATTTATCTTGGAAAATTGTAGACTGTATTGTCAGGGAATATGGTATACAGATGGTGCACTGTAATTCTTTGATAATACAGCTGTACTATAGTCATGGTATAAATTTTATGCTTAAAATTCTATAATGATTAATGCTATAGATAAGGACTTATTAGTTTATTTAATAAGAAATTTGTAGCTCTCTAAATGTTGTAGCAATATAAATACAATAATTAACAGATTGGTAAATTCTATATAATGCATGATTTGTTTGATGACATTATTTGTTGTGCCTAAAGTGTATTATGTCTCCATCTTGTACTATGTAGTCTCTTCCTTCAAATCTTACTTTTCCAGCTTCTTTGCATTTTGCTTCTCCGTTATATTTTATATAGTCATCAAAACTAATAAGTTCTGCTTTTATAAACCCTTTTTCAAAATCAGTATGAATTACTCCTGCAGCAGTACTAGCAGTAGATAATCTCTTTATTGGCCAAGCACGTGCTTCTTGTGGGCCTAAAGTGAAGAATGTAATCATATCTAAAAGATCATACATTGTTTTCACTACAGACGTTGTACCAGATTCTTCTAGATTGAATTCAGATAAAAAAATTTGTTTTTCTTCTTCTGTTTCTAGGCTTGATACGTCTGCTTCTAGTTTTGCTGATATACAGCAAAATTTATTATGTTTTTTTTCTGCCATAAGTCGTACTTTTTCTGACAAAATATTACCATTGGTAACGTTAGATTCTTCAACATTACACACATACATCATAGGTTTTGTTGTAATGAGTTGTAATTGTTTTAAATCTTCACCTAGATGTTCCGCATTTTTTGCTAAATTTCCTGATTCTAGTATGCTTAATACTTCTAACATGTTATCTAGTTTTTTTCTTGGTTCTTTATTGCTTTTTACAGACTTTTCCATTGCAGGTAGACGGCGTTTTAAACTTTCAATGTCAGCTAAAATTAACTCCATCTCTACAATTTCTGCATCGCTTATTGGATCTACAGTTTGGTTTACGTGACTGATATTTTGATCACTAAAACACCGTAATACATGGATAATGGCGTCTACTTCCCTTATATGGCTTAAAAATTTATTTCCTAATCCTTCCCCTTGACTTGCCCCGCTAACTAATCCTGCAATATCAACACATTCTACTTGATTATATATAATTTTTTTAGAAGATGCCATTTGTGCTAATGTTTTTAAGCGATGATCTTGTACTATTGCTTTGCCTACATTTGGTTCTATTGTGCAGAATGGATAATTTGCAACTTCTGCTACCATAGTTTGTGTTAATGCGTTAAATAAAGTTGACTTTCCCACATTAGGTAGACCAACAATACCACAGTTTAGTCCCATAACAATGATCAATAATTATAAAATTGGAATTGTAACATTAATTACTTACTTGTGATACTTATAAATTAAGTCAGCAGAATACTTGTTTACACTACATCGTTAGATGTTGTTGGTATATTTTAAAATTGTGTGAAATCTGTGATATTAGTTCTATTTGATTGTTATAAGTAAGGTATTTTTAATTTGCAGGTTTCAGATTTTAAATATGTGAAAATTTTCTGTTGTATGTTGAGTAAGTCAAATCTATCTCTCTTGATAAAAGGTTGTTATTGTAATTAATTTTCTGCAGCATAAGGCTGTTAGTTGTATAGCTGGTACTTGTTTTTTCATGTTATGAACTCTAGTGTTGTTCAGTATTTGTTTAGTTATATGACAATAGTGTATGTTGGAGTGTTATATGCTGTGTGAAATCAAATTATCTAAATTGCTATATTATGAAAATGTGAAGACATATAGTGCTTGTTATTTTCAATTATTGTGAAGTAGAAGTACTTACATGTTAATCGTAGTTTTTTTGAATATTATGTAAAAATATAAATGTGTGTAAATATTAGTGATGTTTTTGTAATAGAGTTAATCATGCAGGTAAACAATTACACTGTTTCTAAATAGTGTAACTATACTAATATAAGTCCAACTTGTTGTTGAATATTGTAAAAACCATCTTGCTTATCTTTTTTCAATGATATCAGGTATGTAAATACTGGGAGATATTATTTCATATTATAAGTTTATTTATACTAATCAGGTGTTATTGCTGTAATTAGTTTTGTAAACAGCATAAAACTATTGCTTGTGCAGCTATTCCTTCTTTTCTACCTAAAAATCCTAATTTTTCTGTGGTTGTTGCTTTGACATTAATACATGATGGGTCTATGTTTATAAGATTAGCAGTGTATTCTTGCATTTTTAATGCATGTGGCATAATTTTTGGTTGTTCACATATAATAATTATATCAGCATTTGAAATATAGTATCCTTTTTCTTGTGCTTTGTTTTTTGCTGCTATTAGGAAATGATCAGATTTAATGTCTTTCCATGTGTTATCTGTATTTGGGAAATGCTGCCCTATACTTCCACATCCAACTGCTCCTAATATTGCGTCTGTTAATGCATGTAGTCCTACATCCCCATCTGAATGCGCTACAATTTTTTTATTGTGATTGATTTTTATGCCACATATTGTAATAAGTGTATTAGTAGCATCGTGATTTGTGTTATCAAATTTGTGTACATCATAGCCTATCCCAATCTTAAATGTTGGTTTGTTTGTGTATTGATTCATAAAACAATGCTATCTAATAAAAAACAGGTAAATGTTTTTATACTGTATTTTTATAAAAATGCATATCCTATTTATTGTATGTAAATTATGAATTTGATATAAGAAAGATTACTTTTGTAAATTTTCTCTGGTTGTAGTTTTAAGATTATTATAATCGAAGTCATTATTGAAGTGTTATAAGCTGAACATGATGTATTTGAGTTTCTATTTAGTTCAGTATAGGTTGGTGTTTTATAGTGATCAACTTAATGTTTAAAGCTTTGTCTTAAATTTCTGTGAGTGTAGCTTTGATCTTGTTATAGTACTGTTGAATTCCACGTTGTGTATAATGAAAATAGCTTACATAATATGTTGATATAAGCTGATTTTTTTATAAGAATCCTTATTATTGTTTAAAGGAGGTTATTTTATTTGTATATTGAATATATGAGATTGCTCTATGTAGATCTTCTATAGTTGTAATCTTGAAATTATTGTAATCACCTTTTATTGTCATAATTGGAATGTTATAGTATAGCATAAGGGATGATTCATCTGGAAACTCATTATAAGGGTCAGTATCATATGCAGTTTTATGGTATAATAGTATATCACTATATTTATATGCTTGTGGTGTTTGAACGAGTTTAATTGTATTCCTGTCTATATTTTTCATAACAGTGTTGTCTTCATATACCATGTGTACAGTATCAGTTATTGAAAGTACTGGTACCACTCCTACATAATGGTTTAATATTGGTTCCATTGTATCTAGTAATTTTAAATCTACAAAAGGACGACATGCATCGTGTATTATTACAAAATGTGGATTTATATCTTGAAGACTCTCTAATCCTATGCGTACAGAGTCTTGTCTTCGTGCTCCTCCGTAAGCAGGTGGTAAGAGTTTATCGTGTTTTGGTAGGCTACTGCTGTATAAATGTTGGTGTTCTTTTCTTATGACTACTTTTACGTAGCTAATTTTAGGATGTGAGATCATATTATTGATTGTACTGCAGAGTATATTGTGATTTCCTAGTAAACAATACTGTTTAGGAGCAATATTCCATTTAAACCTGCTGCTGTTACCTGCTGCAACAATTAATAGTGTAAATTTATGCATAGATGTTGAATTTTGTTATATGTATTTGATTTTAAGTGTATCATTTTAAAAATCTTATGGTGATTATACAATACAAATATATTTAAATTGGATTGACTATAATTAGTGAGTATTTTTTAGTGTAATATTTGTCATACTAGTGTTGTAAATATACACTTTTACATGTACTAACACTATTTTATGAGTTTTTTTAGGTTACATAGTTAGTTAAAATCTTTAAAAGTGTGTCAATGTTTTATATTGCATAATACAAAATTATAACCTGCTGTAGTAATATGAAATCATTAACGAAGTTGTTTTTTGAATACACAGTTAGTGCATTAGTATGTTTTCTAATAGTTATTGAAATCCTAATGATGAAATATGACATTGTGTTTTGTAGGTGGAAAAGTTTTGCACTGATTTGTTAAAAACTTTTGTTATATATTAATACAGATATGTTAAAAATCTATTCTTGCTGTCTGATTCCACATACTTATAAAAAAGTATCTACTGTTAAACTGACATTGATCAAGATTGAAAAAAGTGATCAGTAGTTGTTGTATAGGTAAAATACCTGAAATGTATAGAAAATTATTAAGTAATACAATTGGTGTGATTAATAGTTTTGCTTAATTTGTGGATAGCATGATAGATAGATTGAAGTAGATGCAGCTAGTATGCATAGATGAACAGTGTTAGTACATCAGATGTTGACAGAGATAATATGTCTTGTTAAGTAATGTGGTTACATTTATTTTGCTCAAAGTTTTCCATGTTTGAAAATAATAGTCAAGTAAAGAAATTAAAGTCTATATTAATAAAAGCAAAATTTATATTTCAAATGCAGTCAAGCAATGGAATATTTTATCATTTATCTGTTGTGTTATTGTTGTTTAGTTATATATTCCTTTGATATCGTATATGTTGTATAGAATACCTAGTGAGGTAAGGGCAGTTAAAAAGTGCTTTTATTTCGTGTATTATGTACTTCTGGTGAGCTTTGAAAGAGTTGTTGTGATTTGTTTATGCAATGTATTTCACGAGTAGTTATGTATATGTTATACAATTTGTGCAATCACAACACAATAATAAAGAATTGCTTATTTATGATTCAACTTAATAGGTTATATAATGTTGTGATATTAAGTAATCCTACTGATAATCAGACTAAAATTGCTAGTAGTGTTATTGTGTAGAGCTTGCAGTTTACGTTATTTTATTATATAATGGAATAAGGTTTTTCTATATTTTCAGTAAATATATTAATTTTTATTAAGTACCATGTATGTTTAATTAATAGTTGTAAAATTATATGCTAGGGAAGGATTATTTTACTTATATCGATAGAAAGTTAAGCAGTTATGCTAAACTTAACAATGATCATAAATTATCATCAAGATATCACTTTATGTTAGGTAGTTGTATATTGATGACTGCCATTATTACTGTACTATCTATCATAGTATTATATAGTGATAGGAAACTCTTTCTCACAATATTTAGAGGAGAGGCTAAGTTATTCGGTGGCGATAATTTACCTTTTTCATTAGCATTAGTCGTTATTATTCCTGCTATATTATTGTTGTTTTTCTTGATTTATAAGGTATGTGAAACTCAAGAAGTAAAGCGGAAGTTAAATAATAAAAATGTTGATGTTATTGGTACTCTTCAAGAAGCATACTATGCTTTACAACGTGAATTAGATTATAACAGTAGTAAAATAGGTGAGCTAGAATCTACACTTGAAAAATTCAAAATAAAATACAGTAATTTTGTTAAACAATGTAGTGATGAATTTGTTAAAGTTGAAGAACAATGTAAATCTGTTTTAGCGTCTGTTAATTCAGCTACATGTGGAGTGACGTCTAGTATCACGAAGGTACAGCATGTAGTTGAAGATATAACGTTACAACTTAATGGATTATGTTCTGATAGTCAAAAGTTGACGGAATCATGTGATAATTTGTTACTTGCTATTGAAAGCACAATAAGTTCAGAATTGATAAAAGTAGATGATAAGGTATCAATGCTTCGAGCTTTACAAGCCGATTTAACTGCTGATGCTAATTTAAGTATTATAACAAGTAAGGCGAGACCTTTTGTAGATCAAGTGCGGAATGCTTTAGTAGAAAAGCCATCAATTCTGAAATCAGCTATGCTTCGTGATTTGTGGTGTTTACAGGAAAGTGTCAATGTATCATTAACGAAAGCACAGAAGACTGATCATGCTACAGTAGAATTTATGCAGTTACTGCAGATGATGGCAAATGATATAGGGAAATTTTTATGTTCTAGTTCTAGAAGAATAGATGGCTATAGTGGTAGTGATAAAAATATGTTAGAAAAGCTGATAAGAATAGAATTACCATTATTACAAATATGTGTACTGCGCTTTTTAACAGTAAAACGTGCTTCCAGGTTTGCTGATGCTAGTACTGATATTGAAAGTTTTGTTCAGGAAAATCTTACTAGTAGTTTGCAGAAAATGTCAGATAGTTCTAGTAGCTCTAGTTCTAGTACTCAGTTATATCCTACCTTATTGCTTGAAGATACTAATGTATCAGATCAGGCACATAATAATGCTCAATCTCAATAATATAAATTTTCTAGTAAATTTCTTATCTTTACTGTATTAATTGTGTTCTTAATATTGTTTAAATATTTCTAATATATAACAAAGTGAAAATCCTATAGGAAGCTGTATTTGCTGATTTGTTATAGTAATTTATGATAGTATGTGTGTTTTATGTATAAGCGTTTGATTTTTAGATTTAGTTAAAAATTGTATAATGCTTGAGATGTAAAAAAAATTATTATTATGTCTTTCAGTCATGTGATGTAGATTAAATAATCTGGATGTATTTCAATTTACAACATAGGTAAAAGCTTTTCTACTACAATTTTTTATAAAACTTATAATAATATTTCTGGCGTCAGTTTTACTGAATCAGATAAATTTTTTCTCCATGTTTTTAGATTGTTTTTAATATTATCATTTTCTAGGGATAAAATAGATGCTGCCATGATAGCTGCATTGTATGCTCCTGATAATCCTATAGACATTGTTGCAACAGGGACTCCTTTAGGCATTTGTACTATTGATAGCAAGCTATCTATTCCGTTTAAATTACTACTTTTTATTGGTACTCCTATAACTGGTATATGTGTTAAGGATGCTACTAATCCTGGTAAATGGGCTGCTCCTCCTGCTCCTGCTATAATTACTTTGAACCCATTATCTTCTGCAGATTTTGCAAATGTGTAAAGTCTGTCCGGTGTTCTGTGTGCAGATATAATCATTGTTTGGTGTGTTATATTGAGCTCTTTTAATATTGAGATTGAATTGCTCATTGTTGAAAAATCTGATTGACTACCCATAATTACTGCGACGTCTACTGTGTTTTGGTTAATTGACATGGTGTTTCTCTATAAGATTTTGAATTGTTAATTTTAGCTGTTTTGCATTATTTATATTAGTTATTGGATGCATTCCATTATATAAGACTGCTATATAAGGAATATGATGATTGAAAACTATACCTTTGTTGGTTAAATATGACAATAGATTTTTTAGATAACCTGGTGGTACGTTATATGGTGTGAAGTTGAGAGTACCTTGTTTAGATAGAAAAGATAGTAACTTATTTTTATTTTCGTCTAGTGAAATGATGATAGGATTGATGTTGTCAAAATCAGAGATGACTTTATTGATTTCTGGAATCTTTTTTACACAACTGCTACACCAAGATGTGTAAATTACTATGACATTTATTTTAGAATCTGTTATTTTGAACGTATCTGATAATGCTTGGGCTGAATTGATTTCCTTAATTTTTACCAGTGTATCTGGCATATTACTATGTATTTTATAGTAAGAAGATATTTTGTTGAAGGTAAGTAAAGCGAATAAAGAGATAATGAATGTAAAAAGTATAAAGTGTTTGTTATTCATGAGCTGTGCCTATTATATGTGTGATACTTATATTAAGTATGTAAGTGTATAATATTAAATTGTTGATTATTAAAAGATAATTTTACTTTATCAGTATTATTTTAAGATGATAGTTTTACATAGCTTAATGTCTTATTATTGGTCTAGCATAAGTGAAATTATAATACTTGTGATAGTGTTGTGAAGAATAATATGTTTTTTATGTTACAAATGAGATATGTTGCAGTTTTTTGTTAATATTATTGTGTATATTTTTAGAATATAAGCTTGAACTTTTTATCTTATAATATAGAATAAAAAACATTAAATTTTAAGTTATTTATAATATGACTCAAACTCTTACTAAGTCGAAGATAGCAGAAGTAATTAACAGAGATGTTGGACTATCTCGTGAAGATGCAGCATCTATTGTTGGTGAGGTTTTAGATGAGATGATAAATGCATTAGTTAGAGATCATATATTGAAAATATCTTCTTTTGGTACTTTTAAGTCTTATAAGAAAAAAGCTCGTATGGGGCGTAACCCGAAAACTGCTGAGGCATTTGTTATTAAAGAACGTAATACTGTATCATTTTATCCCTCTATACTTGTTAAACATTCGATTAATGGTGATGATAGTATGGAATAAAAGGTGAATTTGATGAGTGGAAAGAAGCTATTGCAAAGTAGTTGTAAGCTTCAGACAATAGGTGAAGTTGCAAAGTGCTTAAATGTTGAACAGTATGTGTTAAGATTTTGGGAAGAAAAATTCCCTCAAATTAATCCTATCAAGCGTCGTGGTAGAAGGTTGTATACACAAGTTGATGTTGATATTTTAAAATATATTAAACATTTATTGTACGATAAGGGATATAAAATTAAAGGTGTACAACAGGAACTTAATAAAAAAACTGCTAATGTTGATAAAAGTAATGCTAATATAACGCAGAATGTCTATAGAGAAGGTTTGGTAAATTTGCTAAATGATATGTTGCACTTAAGAAATGATTTGTTGAAAAAGTTTGACGGAATGTAGCGCAGCCTGGTTTAGCGTGTCAGTCTGGGGGGCTGGAGGTCGTGGGTTCGAATCCCATCATTCCGACCATTTTTTCAATTTATGCTATATATAATTTGACAAAATTAATGATGCTATGGTTGTGCTAGTATTTTGTAATCTTAGTCATATATGTAGCTTTTTTATGTTAAGTTATTTAATTGTTAATTCTTCTAATTTTGTGTAAGTATATGTAATTTGTTGTGCTGTTTGAAATCTTTGTTATTTGAGTTAGGTGTTTTTTTAATTTTACAACAGATTATTAATAAGCTGCTAATTGAAATAATAAGAAAGCTTTTGTTAGATAGTAAATTATATAGTAGTTGTTTGGGAAATACATTGTAGTTTTTGTACTGATTTTATGTGGAAATGCACTTAATAATTCCTTTGGGATAATAATAGTATTTTTTGCTGTTTTTTCAGTCATATAGAATGACAACTTCTGATATACGATAAATAAGAAGAAAGATAATACCAGAAAGGTGCGGATGGAGTGGGATTCGAACCCACGGTACGCTATTAACGTACGTCAGTTTTCAAGACTGGTGCCTTAAACCGCTCGGCCATCCATCCGATTTACTTGTAACATAATATTTAAAATCATGCAATATCTCTTTAATTGAGATTCTATAGATCATAATTTATTCTATATGCTAATAAGGTAATGTTGTTAATGTAAAATATCTGTAATGGTGCTACATATAAATTTATTAATCAATATAGTGTGTTTCTTTTATATTGTGACAAAAATTAATTTAAAACAAAATTAACACACTAAAATGTATAATAAAGCATGCTATTTATACTAATGGGTTATTGTATGCTTCATTTAACAACAGAAATTACAGGTATTGATTTTGCTAATGATTTTCATATACATTCAGGTGAAAGATTTGTTGTTACAAGTGGTGATCTACAACTTGAGATCGGCAGCCATGGTAGTCATGGTTATCATATTTTATTTAAAAACAATGGTCATGTAATATCAGATTTACATGGTGTAAAAGCTGAAGACTTTAGCTTTGATATGAAGAATCGTAGTTTAAGTGCTTCTTTCATAGTTGATCCAATGGCTCCTTTTCATGAATTAGATGTTAATAATCATCCAAACTTCTCTATTTCTATGCATGCTGAAGGTGTTTGTAATAATTGTGTGCATGGGAACACACCACTTACTTCTCTAGTAAATCAATCTCAAGTTTTATTACCAAGTGGAGTTCCTGTAGCTTCTGGTGATGCTCAAGTTCCTGCAGCTTCTGGTGATGCTCAAGTTCCTGCAGCTTCTGGTGATGCTCAAGTTCCTGCAGCTTCTGGTGATGCTCAAACTGCAGCAACAGGTTTACAAACATTATCTAGTCGCAGACCTTCTGGATTTGAGTTTTTAGGTGCTGAGACTCTTGAAGCGTTGGATTTATAATAACTTCTGATAACTGAAATATACCCTGTAAAATATTTCTATTTTCTACTCAAAAATTTAGCTTCTATAAAGCTTATAGAAGCTAAATCTCGGTATTTTATACAGCTATTATAACCTTGTGAAAAGGTATAATATTTTTTGTATAAGTAATATTGAGTATTAAGTTAATCTTTTGTTTAGTTAACAATTAAACTTTTTATTTGTTTTATTGTTATTGTGATAACTTCGTGCAATATGTTACTGTGTATTTTTTTCTGAATAATGCAGTTCTAAAATTTTTTGCATATGTTTTCAATGTTTTTATACTTCATGTATTTTGCCAGATAAAAAAATTGAATTGCATACTTAATGCTATTTTATCCTTATCAAGTTGTACATACTTTAAGTTTTATAGAACTATAATACAAGTAACATAACTTTCACCAATGTATCAAACTTATAACATTATATTTAGTTTATAAGATTTGTATTGTATATATGCAACTTATTAACCTTACTTTTGAAAAGACATATTAAAAATGAGGCTATTATAACTAAATGTACTAAGCAGTTTTACTGCTTAGCAATAAATGTGTTTTTATAGCCAACATCCAACGATCTCTTTAATCTCTAATATGTGCTTATTAGCAATAGATGCTGCTTTATTGTTACCTGAAACTATTATGTTATGCAGATGCTCCTGGTCTTCAAGAAATTCTTTTACTTTTTGTCGTATTGGTGCAACATTAGATATTATTAATTCTGCTAATTGTTCTTTAAATTGCTTTGTATCTAGATTCTCAATGTTAGTACATGCTTGTTCTAGATTGATGTTTAAAAGTGTAGCATATATGCTAACTAGGTTTTTAACTTCAGGTCTACTATCTAGAGTATTAAAGTCAAACCCCACAATAGAATCAGTTGTTGCTTTGCTTATTTTTTTTGAAATCATATCATTACTATCATGCAAGTTAATACGTGTAAGATCTGATGAATCTGATTTACTCATTTTTTTCTTTCCATCTCTTAAACTCATAATCTTTGCTGATTCTTGCACTATCAATGGCTCTGGAATTTGAAAATATTGTGTGTTATGAATAGAATTAAAACTAGTAGCGATATCCCTAGTTAGTTCTAGGTGTTGTTTTTGATCAGCACCTACTGGTACAATATTTGCTTTATATATCAGTATGTCGGCGGCCATTAGTACTGGGTAGCTATATAAACCCAAACAAGATACTGATACTTTGTTACGGCTTTTTTCTTTAAACTGAGTCATTCTGTTTAATTGTCCCGTTGAAGTGATGCAGCTAAGTATCCATAACAATTCTGAATGTGCATGTATGGAGGATTGTATGAATAAAACTGATTTATTTGGATCAATACCACATGCTAAATATGTTGCTAATGTGTTTATCGAGTTTTGCTTTAATTCAGCTGGGTTATAGCTTTGAGATGTTAAAGTATGTAAATCAGCAAGAAAGAAAAAACACTTGTATGAACTTTGTAAGGATACCCAATTACGTATAGAACCTAAATAATTTCCTAAATGTATACTACCAGTTGGTTGTATACCAGATAAAGCAATAGACATAGACATAATTGTTATCCTTCAATAGTAATTAAGTGATGTATTTTATAGTACATTTATAAGTGATGCACGTATTTTTTTATATTGGACAAAACAATACAAGCATTAATTGGTGTATGTTTGGATTTAATTTCAGTATCTTAGGGGGTAGGAGTAAAAAAACTTGTATACATATACTAGCATTAACATAGAGCAAAAAATACTCCACTAAAATGGCATAAAATAAATTTGCTTGAGTTTAATGGAATTTAATCACTCTTTTTGGATATTATTACTGAAGCTGGACGTAATAACTTATCCTTTATTATATATCCAGGTTGCACAACATGCAGAATAGTATTTTCATCTTTCTCTTCATCACTCATTTGAGATACTGCTTTATGAAACTGCGGATTAAACTTTTCTCCAATTGGATCTATTCTTGTAATGTTATGACGTTCTAGTGTGTTGAGTAGTTCTTTGTAAGTCATCAATACTCCAGCATGTATACTGTCGTCTTCCTTTAAATTTTTTAATGATGTTTCTAGATTATCACAAGAACTTAATAGATCACGTGCAAAATTAGAAATAGCATAGATAGATGTATCATCTATATTTTTTTGCATAATCCGCTTAACATTTTCTTTGTCAGCTACTGCCAAGCGAAACTGATTTTGGAAATGTGCTAGTTGTTGTTTTAGTTTCTCTAGCTCTGATAAATCTTCATTTAATTTTTCTTTTTTCTTGTTTAATACTGCTGTAAATTTTCTTTGTGGTTTCTGGTTAGATTGAATTTCTTCACCCGACTTTTCTTCAGTTTGAGGCGTATTGTTTTGTTGACTTTTTGTGTTATTGTCACTATCACTCATAATTCTAAACTTGTTTATAAACTCTAAGGAATATATAGTAATATTATCAAAAAATATCAAGTGTTATGAGCTATTGTTAATAGAGTTTTTCTAGATTGTTAATATTTTATGATGCGTGACGATAAGAAATTTATGTCTTTGGCATTAAGAATTGCAAGACGTGGCCTTGGTAATGTTTTCCCTAATCCTGCAGTTGGATGTATAGTAGTGAATCATGGCATGATAGTTGGACGTGGGTGGACACAAGTGGGTGGAAGGCCACATGCAGAGGTGATAGCGTTGAATAATGCTGGATGTCTAGCAAAGGGTGCTACTGTATATGTTACTCTTGAGCCGTGTTCTCATTATGGAAAGACAGGGCCTTGTGCGTTGAAACTCATAGATGCTGGTGTTAAACGTATGGTAATAGCTGCAAGGGATCCTGATGTGCGTGTATCTGGCAATGGAATAAAATTACTGCGTGATGCAAATATAGATGTAAGGTGTAACCTCATGTATAAAGAGGCTCAAGAGCTCAATATTGGGTTCTTTTTTAGTAAAATCAAGGATAGGCCTTTTATTACAGTAAAATTAGCATCTACTTTGGATGGGAAAATAGCTTTAAGTAATGGTAGTAGTAAATGGATTACAAATCAGTTAACACGTAATTGGGTGCATAAGCAAAGATCTATGTATGATGCGATTATGGTTGGCAGTAATACTGTAGTTTATGATAATCCAATGTTAAATGTTAGGATTCCTGGGTTGGAATATTATTCTCCAGTAAGGATAGTGATTGATCGCTTTGGAAAGATATGTACTTATCATAATATAGTGAAAACTGCTGATATTATTCCTACTTATATTTTAACAGATGATAGTTCTAAAGTGAAGTTGTGTAAAGCTAACTACCTGGTAGTAAATGGTGTAGATGATTTCTTGAAAAATGCAATGAAGTTAATTGCTATGAAAATAGGTATTACTAGATTATTTGTTGAAGGTGGTAGTATTTTAATAACAGAGCTTCTTAAAAATCAATTGGTTGATAGAATTATATGGTGTAGATCAAATAAGATTTTTGGTGCCAGTGCAGTATCATCCATTGGGAATTTGGATGTATTAGCGATACAGAATCTTTATAATTTTAAAAAAATAAATACATTATATTTTGATGATGATATTGTGGATATTTTGGAAAGTTGTAGAAGGTATTGATGTTTTTTACTGTAATAATTGTTATTAAATGTTCTTAGTGAAATATTGAAGGTAGAAATGTTATGTAATATTAAGTAATGTATAGTTGTTGTTTTATGTTAATTTCATATATTAATTTTGTAATATTGACAATATTAAAAAAGTTGATACGAACAGTGCCTTAAAAGCCACTATTGCTGCATCCACTGTTGCTATAAAATGTATTAACTCAGGATGTTAATTGGTAGTTATGGGTTTATAGAGCTTTATTTTTGTATCTTATTAGTATATACTCAAAATTAGTGTTGTGGTTATGCAATATTAATCATGTTCACTGTGTTAATTATGAAATAAGGTATTAGATATGTTACACGTTCAAAGTGATGTTGATCAACATGAAGGTTATATAGATTATCATAATTGTACAAATTGTTCTCACGGTGAAGAGTTTGAAGTTAGTCTTTCTGAGGAAGAAAAAGCGCAATTAAATATATCTTCTGATGATAATGTAGTATGTGATTGCGTATATTTTCCTTTAGACATGGAAAAAAATCATAATGAGGAAAAGCAAGTACACCAAGGTGATGCCTTGACTATTGATGCATATCAATTAGGGTTATTGTTAGGTGGCTTTTTAAGCTCTATGCATTACATGTCTTATAGCCGCCCTTGTTGTTATTATGATTGTTATGATAGAAGTTATTACGACTGTTGTTATAAAAATTGTTACGATTGTTGTGATAATAATATGTATTATAACAACTGTTGTGATTGTGCAATGTAAATCATAATATTCAACAAGCATAAAATTCTTTACTAAAATTTATCAATTGTTCCTGTATTTAACAACTGATGATTTGTAGTTTTATACTTCTTTTAGTTTGGTATTATATATAAATTGTAGGTTTTGGTAAGAGTTTTTATAGGTTTATTTATGCTGTTTTATAGTATTATGGTGCTGTAGCTTATTGATTTCCATATGTTTTAATTTTTTAACTATTATTCTGGTGGTGTAGTTTAATATAATTAAATGTAAAGCAGCATAAATGGTTGAAGTTTTTATGTTAATCAATATTTAATTTGCTGCTTTAACTTATCTAATTTTATCTAATTGTTTTAATTATTTTTTGTTAGAATTGTTATAGTGTAATTTATTTTGTTTCTTGATAACTCAATGAAGCTTTTATAAGTGATATAAATAATGGATGAGAATGGAAAGGACTTGATTTAAATTCTGGGTGAAACTGTACTCCAATAAACCATGGATGATCGTTTAATTCTATAGCTTCTATTAGGCTATCATCAGTATTGTTTGCTTTACCTGTAAAAGTTAATCCATGTTGTTCTAGTAAGTCTTTATACTGTAAATTGAATGTGTATCTGTGTCTTCTTCTTTCGTTTATTACTGATTGTTGATATATGGAAAAGATTTTAGAATTTGCATCTAAATAGCATGGGCATGACCCTAGTTTCATGCTTCCTCCTAGAAAGTTTTGCTGTAATTCTGGTAATTGGTGTATTACAGGGTTTTTGCAATATAAGTTAAATTCTGTAGAATTAGCATCTTCTAAGTGAGCTACATTGTTTGCGAACTCAACTATGGCAAGCTGCATGCCCATACAAATACCTAAAAAGGGTATCTTATTTAAACGTGCATGTGTTATTGCTGTGATCTTACCTTTAACTCCGTCGTCACCAAATCCTCCAGGTATTAGTATAGAATCAACATTATCAAATGCACTAATCCCGTTGCTATCTAATGAACGTGAATCTATCCATCTTATCAATAACTTTACCTTATTGTGAGTTGATGCATGTTCTAAAGCTTCAATTAATGACTTGTACGCATCAAGCAGTTTGATATATTTGCCTATTATTGCTACAGTTACTGTTCTTGTTAGTGTATGAGATATGTTTAGTATGTTTTCCCACTTACTTAAGTTTGGATCAGGAGAATTAACATTAAAATGTTTTAATATTTGTGTGTCTAAGTTGTAATTGTGATAAGAAATAGGTAATTCATATATATTTTTTACATCTAATGCAGGAATAATGTTTGTTGGTGAAACGTTACATAAGTTTGCTATTTTATCTCTTTGTTCTTTTGATAATGGTATTTTACTGCGGTACAGTATTATATCTGGCTGTATACCTACAGCACTTAATTCTTTTACAGAGTGTTGTGTAGGTTTGGTTTTTAATTCCATTGCTGCATCAATATATGGTACTAAAGTCAAATGGACAAATATAGTATTATTTTTGCTTAATTTATATCCAATTTGTCTTATAGACTCAAGAAATGGTTGACTTTCAATATCTCCTACTGTTCCACCTATTTCGCATATGACAAAATCTAATCCTTCAGTGTTATGTAGAATAAAAGAGTTAATAAGGTCAGTAACATGTGGGATAATTTGTACTGTTTGGCCTAGATAATCTCCTCTTCTTTCTTTTTTCAGTAAATTATGATATACCTTACCGGTAGTTATGTTGTCATTTTTTGTTGTTTTGACGCCTGTGAAACGTTCATAATGCCCTAAATCTAGGTCTGTTTCTGCTCCATCATCAGTTACAAAAACCTCTCCGTGTTGAATTGGACTCATTGTGCCAGGGTCTATATTAAGGTATGGGTCCAACTTACGTAAACAGATCTTAAATCCTCTAGCTTGTAACAATGCTCCGATGCTAGCTGCAGCTAACCCCTTGCCTAAAGAAGATACTACACCTCCAGTAACAAAAATAAATCTAGTTGAAGTTTGGTTACTCATAATACCTTACTGATTAAATGGTATGCTATCTTCATTATCATGTTCCATAGGAGGCAGATTATGTACTTTGCTCATTTCAGCAATTTTCTTGACAATAGACTCCTTGTGTACACTTTTAGCATTTACCCCAACCAATAAAACTGTGTTAATGATAAAAGCAGTTGCAATAACAACTGTAAGTTTTGTGATAAAATTAGAGGATGACCCAGTTGAAAACATGGAATCCAAGTTACCCTGCGTTCCACCAAATCCACTTAGATTATCAGATTCTGGTGGTTGTAATAATATTAAGATTACCAATAGAAATACTAGCACTAATTGTATAACTGTTAAAACCATATAGAAAAGATAATGCTATTAAAGTATATTTTATACATTGTTTATTGTTTTAAGTCAAGGATTACAGAGGTTATAAAAATGTAGTTTTTGTATTAATAATTGTATGGTTGTTATGCAAGATAGTAAGATGTAACTGTATATCAATTAATTGAGTATTAGTTTTAGTTACTATAATTTTGCTGTCTGTTGTAACAGTACACTTTGCTTGAGAATATTAGTTGATTATGTAGTGATGTGTAATAAAAAAATGTGGAATTTTTTTGTGATAGCAATGGATTTTCTATCTGTTAAAATCTGACAATATGCTAATAGTGAGTTGATATGGATAATCAGAAATATGTGGAGATTTTTCTTGAGGCAATAACTGCAGAAAGACATATATCCTATAATACTTGTCAGAGTTATAAAACTGATTTATTAGGGCTTTGTCAATTTGTTAGTCAGCAGAATCTTTTATTAATAGATGCTAGTATCAATGAATTACAGAATTATATAAGGTTGTTGTATGAGAAGGGATATAAAGCAAATACTGTATTGAGAAAGATATCAGCTATTAAGAATTTTTACGGATTTCTATATAGAGATAATATAATTGAAAGTGATCCTACTTTGTATCTTGATGCTCCTAAGTTATCTCGTTCTCTTCCAAAAGCTTTGAGTTTTGAAGAAATTGATAAATTACTTGATGTTGCTGCTTTAGATATTTCACCTGATGGAAGAAGGATTAATGCTATAGTTAATATATTATATTCCTCAGGTATAAGAATTTCTGAATTAGTATGTTTAAAGTTTTGTTCAGTAATGGAGGCTTTGGAAGGTCATAATGAGGAAATTTATCATATAAAGATTAATGGCAAAGCAAATAAGGAGAGGATAGTATTATTAAATTTATCTGCTGTGGAAAGTATAAAAAAGTATATGGAAGTTTATAAATATTTTGTTCCAAATGGGTTTGAAATGTCACGATGGCTATTTCCTGGGACAAAATTTGATAATCCTATAACTAGACAAAGAGTAGGGCAATTGTTAAAAGGTTTAGCTATGAATGCTGGTATTGATATTACAAAAATCTCTCCGCACAAACTTCGACATTCTTTTGCAACTCATTTGTTAAATAACGGATCAAATATTATTTTTATACAAAAAATGTTGGGACATGCTAATTTAGCAACTACACAAATATATACTCATATTGCAAATGAAAAACTAAAGAATGTGCTACTAAAATTTCATCCTTTAAACAATGAATAAATTTGTAATAGAAGATATTATTTTCCTCTTAAATAGTGTTGCTAAAGTTGAATTATCTTTAATTTTCTGTAGGTTAAGCTATAAAGCAATGTACTTATAAAATATCTTACTCTGTTTAAATATGTTTTTTATTGTAGTAGTAGTATTGCTATTGACTGGAATTTTCATGTTTTAAATATAGTACTAAAAATTTAAATTTATAGATTAACATAAAATTTTTATGTTAATAAATTGAAAAAAATTACTAATTTTGTTATTGAAATATATAAAATGTGTTTTCTCTATTGATATTAGTTTGGTTGGCATTTTTGAGAATATTTATTAATAGTTTAGTGTTGATATAATAAGACATAAGGTCTGAAAAATTTAAGATAGGTTAAGGAATTGATACTTGTTATTTAGAAATTTGATTCAGTTTTTATAATTTTGATTCAGTTTTTATAATTTATCTAATTAAGAGCTTGTATTGATATAATGATTAATAGGAAAGTTTAAAATGCAATTGAAAGGATTGATCTTATTGATTGAGGTTTTATATTATTTGTACAATGTTAATTAACTGTAGCGTTTTTGCTTATCTAACTAAGATTTAGTGTTAATGTGATAGTGCATAGGTTGTAAGAAAGCATGAGGTATTTGTAGTAAAATTATTGGTTCATATGGTGTTCGTTATTTAGTATTTCTAATTTAGTGAGAATTTAGTATTAATGTAATGGTACATGAGTTCTAAGGAATTTTAAGATAAAGGTGATGTTATTGAACTATGTTAGTAACCTATGTCATTTAGGAATCCACTTAACTAATGTTTAGCAGTTTATCTTACTGAAAGTTTGTATTTATTGTAAATAAGTTTTTAAAAAGGGTTTTGTGTAGGAATATTTTTTCTTTTATAGAAAATCATATTTGATTATCTAGAACTTAATCAACACTCCTCAACATGCATGAATTTATTTCAATAATACGACATGCTTTTTGTGCTAGACTTTTGTTGTGTGTAGCTAGGAACATAGCAATGTTTTTTTCTTTTGCATGTTCTTGTAATAAAGAAAAAACTTCAAATGCAGTATAGTTATCTAAACTTCCAGTGGGTTCATCTGCTAAAACTATAAGCGGGCAATTAATTAAACTTCTTGCTATTGCAACTCTTTGCCTTTCTCCTCCAGAAAGTTGTGATATAGACATTGAAAATTTGTCTTGTAATTTTACACGTTCTAAGATTTCCATAGCATTTTTTTTTGCAATGGACTTACTTTTCCCGATGATAATTTGTGGTAACATTACATTTTCTAGTACTGAAAATTCTTGTAGTAAATGATGAAATTGGTATATGAACCCTAAAAAATGACGACGTAAGAAAGTTTTATCTTTATCTGAAGTTTTATTTGAACACTCTATGTTGTTTATAAATACACTACCTGAGGATGGAGTGTCTAGTAATCCAGCAATATGTAACAGTGTACTTTTACCAGAACCAGATCTACCAATTAAAGCAACAATTTCTCCTTTTTTTATTTGTAGATTTGCATTTGTTATAATAGGTAATTTGTTATCTTTGCCAAAAAATTTGCTGATGTTAGATAAAGCAAATACTGTAGACATTTTTAATCCTATTGTTTTATTTGAATTTTATTGTATAAACACGTGTACTTTGTCAAGGCTTATAGTATATCGTGTATTGTAACTTTCCATACTGAAAAAGAGAAATATGTTAAGTTTTTTGTAGTTGTGTGATATTAAATTGAAAAAGGCTAATATAAGTTCAAATAACTATCTATTGTAAGTGTAGTATCAAAAAACTAAATGAAATTTTAAAGCTGGCTTTTATTTATTATGTTGTGACTGTTTTGTGATGGTGTGCATAACTTTTGTTAATGTATGAGGTTTATTGGGTGTAGTTTATTGATGCTTATTCTTAAGTTGTAGTGATTAAAAATTATATTGTGTTATTGTAGTACAAAATTATGAGAAAGTTGTATTTTCAAGTTCTGAAAATAACGTAAGTTGTATAATGATAAATAGGTCTGATTAATAATCCTTGTGTTGTATCATATTTAGTCCATAGCTATCTATTTGTTGGAAAAATTGCCTAATATTTCCATTTTGTTAAAAGCTTGACATGTTGTACTGTCTGGCAGTATACACAGTGGAGGCTTTAGAAGAAGTGTTAAATTGAGTATATATATTATGTTAGATGTTGAGAATAATAGTTTTGATGAAAAAAAAAGAGAAGCTCTTGAATTCCATTGTAAAGATTCAAAACCTGGAAAAGTTTCTTTATTGCCTACTAAACCCTTATTGACTCAAAGGGATTTGTCACTGGCATATTCTCCTGGTGTTGCAGTACCTTGCTTAGAGATAGCTAAAAATCCTGATTTGGTATATGAATATACTGCGCGTGGAAATTATGTTGCTGTAATTTCAAATGGTACAGCTGTGTTAGGTTTAGGAAATATAGGACCTTTAGCATCAAAGCCTGTTATGGAAGGTAAGGCTGTATTATTTAAGAGATTTGCTGATATTGATGCGGTTGATATAGAGGTTAACACTTCTGATGTGGATGATTTTGTTAATGCTGTAAAATATTTAGGATTAAGTTGGGGCGGAATAAATTTAGAAGATATAAAAGCTCCAGAATGTTTTATCATTGAGAAAAAGTTGAGTGAGATAATGGATATTCCAGTATTTCATGATGATCAGCATGGGACTGCTATTATTGTATCTGCTGGACTTATTAATGCTCTTGATATTACTGGTAAAAACTTTAAAGATGTTAAAATTGTTATAAATGGTGCTGGTGCTGCAGGTATTGCATGTCTTGAAATGATAAAGCTAATAGGTGTTCCTGCTGATAATATAACTTTATGTGATCAAAATGGAGTAATATATAAAGGTAGACAGCTTGGAATGAATGAGTGGAAAGAAAAGCATGCTGTTGAAACGAAAGATAGATCTTTAAAAGATGCGTTGGTAATGGCAGATGTGTTTCTTGGGTTATCAGTTAAAGATGTTTTAAGTAAGGATATGCTGTTGTCTATGAATAAAGATCCTGTGATTTTTGCTTTAGCAAATCCAGATCCTGAGATTAATCCTGATATTGCGCGTGAGGTTAGACCTGACGCAATTATAGCTACTGGAAGGTCGGACTATAATAATCAGATTAATAATGTTATGGGGTTTCCTTATATATTTCGTGGAGCATTAGATGTACGTGCTAAATCAGTTAATAGTGAAATGAAAGTAGCAGCAGCAAATGCAATTGCTATGTTAGCACGTGAGTATGTTAGCGATGAAGTATCTGATGCTTATGGTGGACGTAAAATGAACTATGGAAAGGATTATATTATACCAACTCCATTTGATCCTAGATTGATTACTATAGTGTCTCCTGCGGTTGCAAGGGCTGCTATTCAATCTGGTGTTGCTAGAAAAAAAATAGAAGATTGGGATGAATATACTAAACAACTAGCGTCAAGGCTATCATCAACTTCTAATATACTTAACATGATGTATAGTGCTGTTAAACGTGATCCTAAGAGAGTTATTTTTTCAGAAGGGGAAGAGGAAAAAGTAATTAAAGCTGCTGTACAGTGGCGTAATCAAGGATATGGGTTGCCTATACTTGTGGGACGTATTGATAAGGTGCAGGAAGCATTTGAACGTTTAGGTATTAAAAATATGCAAGGTATAGAAATTGCCAATGCAGCAATTTCAAAACGGAATGATGAATATACAGATTATTTATATAAAAAATTACAACGTGAAGGGTATTTATATAGGAGTTGTGTAAGAGATGTAAAAACAGATCGTAATGTTTTTGCAGCATGTATGCTTGCATGTGGTGATGGTGATGTATTAATTACTGGTTTAACCAGAAGTTATTCTGCTTCTATTAGTGATGTACAGAAGGTCATAGGATCTCAAGGTGTTGTTTTTGGTTTATCAGTTATTGTAATGAAAGAGCGTACTATATTTGTTGCTGATACTGCAATACATGAATCACCAACGCCAGAGCAGATTGCTCAGATAGCAATTCAGGCATCTATACAAACTAGAAAAATGGGGCATGAACCTCGTGTTGGGTTTGTTTCTTCTTCGAATTTTGGTAGTCACTGTCAAGAAGATGCTAGGAAGATGAGAAAGGCTATAGAAATTTTAGATGGTTGTAATGTTGATTTTGAATATGATGGTGAAATGTCTGTTGATACTGCTCTTAGTGCAGAATTGTTAACATTATATCCTTTTTGTAGGTTGACTGGAGCAGCAAATATTTTAGTTATGCCAACTCTTCATAGTGCAAATATATCTTCTAAGCTATTACAACAAGCTGTTGGAGTATCTGTAATAGGACCTATTTTGATTGGCATGGAAAAGCCAGTGCAAATTGTACAAATGTCTTCTTCAGTTTCTGAGATTCTTAATCTTACTGTGCTTGCACCTACAGTAAATAGTAATGTTCAATCTTGCTTGTATGATAGGATATAATAAATTATATTGGGTTAGTAAAGGGTAAATTGTGCTATGATGTATCTCTTTGTTAATTATTTATTAAATGCTGCTATTTATTAAAGTTATGCATTTTCTAATATTATTATGTGTAATTAATGTTGTTTAGATAAATAGAAGATAAGTATTTTTTTGGTGAGTTGATGAGAATTTTAATATACTCTGGTGGAATTGTTTTAGCTTTGTTGTTATTTTTAATAATTTCTCCTTTTTTTATTAATTGGAATTCTTACTATGCATCTCATATACTTAAACAGATAGAAGGTATGTCAGATGATGTCACTGTAAAAGGTGTAGGAAGTGTTACAGGAAAACTTATCTTACCTAAGATTATAGTTAATAATTTGTATATAGAAGGGCGTGGAAAATTATCAACACATAAATCAACAATATTAGTTAATCAGCTTGAATTAAAGATATCGTTATTATCCTTATTGTTGTTTTCTCCTAAGGTTAATACGATCACTATTGACGGATTAAGTATTCCACTTGGGAATCTTGTGAGTCTATTTTCTTCATTTCAAAGCAAAAGTTTTAATATAAATACATTTAATATTGTTAATAGTGTTGTTAATACAGATCAGGATGGTACATCTTTTAATAGTAAGCCTATATCTATTAAAGAGGGAGCTATTAAAACTATAAATGGTGCAAAAGTAATAAATGGATTATTGAGTATTGGTAAGAATGATTATAATTTAGTTGGTGATGTATCACTCGATAAAGAGCATAATAAGATTAATGCAGGTGTTTATTCTCAATCTACAAAAGTCACTTTGTCTGGTATAGCTAGTGGAAATGAATTTGATGGTGTAATATTGGCTAATGGGACTGACTTTTCGCAATTTATTAATGATATTTCTGAGACTAATAAAACTTCTATTTTTTCTTTTATTAATTCAAATGAAAAATTTTCTTTGTCTGCTAATGTAAAATTATTTGGTAAGTCTTTTGAACTAAATGATTTAAAGCTATCTACTGATAGCATAGATGGTGTAGGAAAAATAGTTTGTTCAAGTTATGCATCATGTGATGCTAGTATTGATTTTTCAAAAATTAATATAGATAATTTGTCTAGCAATAATAATAGAAGTGATACATATGGCAAAGAATCTCGTACTCTTGACTATTTTAATACTTTGATATCTGAAAATTTGGACTATAAAATTAAAATTAATGCTGAGGAGATAAAGTATCATGGTGAAGTATCTAGTAAGTTGGTTCTAGATTTTGAAGTGTTAAAGGGAAAGATTAATATTAATAAAATGACAGTGATGTTACCTGGAAATAATAATGTATTATCTATTGAAGGTAATGTTAGTAGCAGTGATTTAATCTCTAGTTTTAATGGAAAGCTTAAAGTAATAGGAGATGATTTTGTTTCTTTTGCAAAATGGTTATTCCCTATACATGTTAATTTGGAATCGAGTAGTAAATTTTCTATACAAAGTGATTTATATTTAGCACCTAGGGTGTTTTCTTTATCTAATGTTGAAATATTAACTAAAAATTTTGGGGATGCGGAAGGGCAATTAAAAATAAAATATGATAAAAAAAGTAGGTCTGTTTACGGTAATATTGGATTAAGTAATATTGATTTTGGTCTGTATAAGGTAAGTGAGGAATTAAATCTAGAAAACTTTATGCAAATGAAATGGTTGAAAGATATAAAATATAAAATAAATGTTGAGACAAATCTGAATAACTTTCTTATTCAAAAGCAGAGGGTTAATACACTAGGTTTTTTGGTAAATGTAGTGCAAGGTAAGTTTGGTATTGATAAAATACGTTTTAATGGAGCTGATGGGTCTGATCTTAGTGGATTTATTAAAGCTTCTATTAGATCTCAGGATCTAAAACCAAAGATATCAGTTAGTCTTAAAGGAAATAAATATAATACTGCGTTCATAAAATTTCCTACTTTAATACATGATGTTGTTGATTCATCAAATAAAGTAACTAACATAAAATGGTTAAATCATGATCTAAAATTTTATGGATTAGAACATGTTGATGGTAATATTGATATCAGTATTAAAAATTTTGTTGCTAAAAATAATGCTTTAACAGATTTTGTATTCTCATCTAGTTTAAAAGATAGTCTAATGTCTATTAATAAGCTGATGTTTAAGATAGATGATGGATTTGTATCAACTAGTGGTAAGATTGGTATAGGCTCTAATACTTCTTCATTGTCTGCTGTGATATCTGTAGCTAATGTTGGATTAAAGAATTTACTTCAGTATGCGCGTGTTGATGGTGTTACTGGTAATGTAAGTATAAGTGGTAGTATTCAAACTCAAGGTAAGAATTTAGTTGATTGGGTTAATGCTTTAGAAGGTAAAATGGAAATAGTTGCTAAAGGTGTAAATGTTAATGGTGTAGATTTTAACAAGTTTATAGTGGACCTATTAGATGCTAAAAATAAGTCTGATGTTGTAGCATTAACTCAAATTGGCTTGTATGATAACAATACAGTATTCAACTTTATCAATGCTGGTGCTAACATTAGTAGAGGTAATGTTATATCTTCATTGCAATTTGCAATTGATAATGCTAGTGGTGTAGCATCTGCTAATGTTTCTTTATTGCAATTTACTGTAACATCTAAAGTTAGATTATCGTTTATGCGGCCAGGTGTATCTTTGCCAGCTAATATAGATATGTCATTATATGGTCAATTATGGCAGCCTAAGATGAGTTTTAATGTACATTCTCTTTATGAAGAAATTGTAAAAGGGAATAGTGGTTATGTATCAACTCATGATGAAGAAGAATTCATAGATTAAGAATTTTAAAATAATTCAACCTGGTTGTTTAATATAGTATTAGTATAAGCTTGCAAGCTTTATCTCAATCAAAAGTTTGTTGAGTATATAGTTCTCTTAACTTATGTGCTTTATTGAAGAAGAGGATAAAATAAACTATTTATCACTGATTTTCAAAAATTTTTATTTGTGATAATAAAAAATTGAAAGTATACAAAAAGATTTTTGTGCTGATATTTGTATATTTATTGTTTATGAACTTTAATATTATAGCTTTTAATGTTATTTGTGGTTCTGATGTCAGGTAATTGCTAGTTTATCATTTATTTGTGAAGGCAGTGTTGTGGGATTAAAAAGTGTACTATTGAAACTTGTTTGTTTTAATTTAATAAGTTGAATAGTTATTGAATTGTTGCACTCCACTGTTTTCCACGTGTAACTTGTTTGTGGATGTGTAAATTGAATATAGAATTTTAACATTATCTTTTATTGATCTGTAGTAATGTAGGAGTGAGAAACATTTACATAGTCAGTATGTGTTGTGTTACAAGATTTGGATAAAGGTATGATGTGCGTGATACACTGATTCTAAAATCTTAGAGTAGAATAATTATTGAATGCCATAGCCCACTATTTCATAAATGATGTGGGTTATTTAATCAATGTTTGATGAGAAAATTGGAAAAGACATGTAAATTATCTTTTATTGTTCTGGAATTTAATAGTATAAACCTTAGTAAAATCAGTATGGTTAGTGTATATATTTTAGTTTAGTAGAGTTAATTTAAAGGCTTCATGGTTTACTTACTCTGCAATCTTAGAGTAGAATAATTATTGAATGCTATAACCCACTATTTCATAAATGATGTGGGTTGTTTAATCAATGTTTGATAATAAAATTGGAAAAGACATGTACATTATTTTTTATTAGTATGAAATTTAAATGGTATCAACCTTAACATCGCTAATATTAACATTATTAGTGTAGCATATTTAATTGTGATGAATTTACTTAAATATTTGGAATATATAGTGCCTTCACTTATATGATAAGGTAAATATGAGTCAATAATACCTTCAGTCATTATAGGTAAAGCGTTAATGATACGTCCATAACTATCTATTACAGCAGATATTCCACTATTTGCAGCTCTGATAGTAGGTAAACCATTTTCTATACTTCTTACGCGGTTAATTTCTAAGTGTTGATATGGTTGAGAACTGACGCCAAACCACCCATCATTTGTAATGTTGACAATCCATTGACCTTTTGTACATCTGTTTGCAACTTCATTGCTGAAAATGGATTCGTAACATATTAAAGGAATAAAAGGACTGTAATTTAATGATACAGTCTTATTTTTGTTTGTTCCTGGACTATAATTTAATTTGCTTGTAATTTTCTCAGGGATAAAACTTCCTAATGCGAATGGTATGAATTCTCCAAATGGTACAAGGTGAAATTTATCATAGTGATCTATTATTTGTCCATTGCTATTAATAACGAATAATGTATTATGAAATTTATCATTGGTATTTGCTAATCTTGTTCCTCCGGCAATTAAAAACTTTGGGATAGTTAATTTAAGATAGTTTTGCACTGAATCAATATTTCTGTTAGTCAGGAAAGGAAAAGAGTTTTCTCCCCAGATTACATGTGTTCTTGAATTTAATCCATATTGACTGGTTAAGCGTAAATATGTTTGAAATCTATCATATTCTTGTTCTTCATTCCCATTCCAGCTGCTTACTGTGTTTCCTTGTACTATGCGTATAGCTACATCATGGTTGTATTTTTGATCTTGATTGGTTAATGATAGTCTGTTATTTCCATAGATAAACATGCTTACTAGTACTAACATTACGATAGCACATGAAGCGGTGCTTTTATCTTTTATGCATACTCCAGGAGCTGTACTGCAGAATATTGCAAGAAATTCCATACCGTATGTTCCAAGTAATGAAGCAGTTTGTAGCATTTCTATAGAGAAAGCCCAAGAATAGGCAAATAAACTCCAAGGCACTATGTATTCTAATAACATTCCTACAATAGTGAAAGATAACGAAAATGTTATTAATCCTGGTAACTTTTTGTAATTTAGAAAATAGCTTATGGATGTAGCTGCAGCAAATAATAATGATAAAGATGCTGGAATAATGAGTGTAAAAGGTATTAACAGCCATAATATTTTACTTTGAGTAATTAATGGGACATCAAGCCAATATAAGCTAGTAGTAAAATAACCACAACCAAAGGACCATCCGCAAAAGAAGGCTTGTTTTATATTTTTTGAATGTGATAGTATAATATAGAGTCCAGAGAATGCTATCATTAAAGCAATAAACATGTAAAAGGGTGCCATAGATAACGCTCCTAGTACTCCTAGCGTCATTGCTAATGTATAGTTGCATTTTTTATAAAGTTCCTTCAATTTTTTTATCCCTATGTTAATGCTTAATTATACTCAATAAAGATTAGTATACTCACTATTGTAAGTATTTTTTATGTTATGTAAAGCATAAGACTTTAATGCGTTTATACATAATAAAGCTTATGAGTTTTTAGTAGATAAAAAATTTAATATTCAATTGTTTGTTAGTAAGATAGTAATATTTAAGCAGGATTGAATATTCATGTAATGTATTAGTGATTTCTTGGTAGATGTTTTATAGTGTTGGTCCTGTTTTTGATGTCAATTGTGTTTGTGCTACAACTTTGTTAAGTTAAGTGTAATTCACTTTTGTCTTAAAAAAAAAGTAAAGCTTCTTATTTTGTTATAGAAAGTTTGTATATTATCTATAAGGTAAAGAATCTCTTGGATTATTGTTTGTATAAAAATGCTTTATAGTATTGGCTTTTTTATCCATTAATTTTAATTTAGCAAAAAAATCATGAAAAGTAAGAACAGCAATTTATAGTATTTTTGCTTTGTAGAATAGTTAATATTATAATTTATGATAAAGGCGCTTGCCTTTTTGATAATATTTTAGTAGGTTTGTCAATCATATATTATTAAGTTTATAGGTATATGTGATGATTAGTTTGTTGCCTGTCTTGCAGGTTGTTATACCTTTACTTTCTGCAGTAGGCTGTGCTTTATTAAAGAATGCTAGATTAGTCAAAATAATATCAGCTATTGTAATATTTATCTCTTTCTCTATTGCAGTCATATTGTTTTGTCAAGTATATCCTCATAGTGTGATTAAATATAGCGTAGGTGGGTGGGTAGTGCCTTATGGTATAGAACTTAAAGTAAATATATTTAATGCAACAATGCTTGTTTTGGTTGGGTTTGTTGCTGTGATGAGTGTTATATATGGCATATATCCTAATACAAAGGAAGTGAATATTAGTACTATACCGAGTTTCTATTCTATATTCCTGTTATGTTTTAGTGGTTTTTTAGGTATACTAGTTTCAAATGACGTTTTTAATATTTATGTTTTTCTAGAAATATCATCTATCTCTTCGTATATTTTGGTTGCAATGGGGCGTGATAAAACCGCTTTAATAGCAGCATTTGATTATTTAGTGATAGGTACTATTGGTGCGACATTTTATTTAATAGGAGTAGGATTTTTATATGCTATTACTGGAACTCTGAATGTTGGTGATTTGTTTTTAATAGTTCAGGATAAATCTTTAGCAACAAATAAAGCTATACAAATTGGATTATTATTTATAGCAGTAGGTTTATTTGTTAAGGCAGCACTGTTCCCATTTCATAAATGGTTAATTCAAGCTTATAGTTATGCTCCTACTTTTGTTTCTGTGTTTTTTTCTGGTGTGTCTACCAAAGTGATGATCTACTTAATAATAAAAGTAGTGTACGATATTTTTAAAGCTGAATTAGTTTTGATAACTTTGCCTTTCAATTTTGTATTTATGTTTTTTGCTGCTTTGTCAGTGATTTTTGCATCTATATTTGCAATATTGAGTGATAATATAAAAAGAATTTTTGCATATTCAAGTGTTGCTCATCTTGGATACATTGTCTTTGCTGTTGGTTTAAATACTTATTATGGATTAGCAGCTGCTGTAACATATATAATTAATCATAGTTTAGTCAAATCTGCATTATTTATGGTAATAGGTAATATTTCTTACAATTGTGGGAGCCTTGATCTTAAGGATTGTACAAACATATGGAAAAATATGCCAAAAATTGCATTACCATTTGTTATTTTGTGTATAAGTCTTATTGGAATGCCAATAACTTCAGTGTTTATTTCTAAGTGGTATATTTTTGATGCAACGATTAAAGCGAATTTTTGGTTTGGTGTGGTTATGCTACTTGTTGGGTCAGGCTTATCTGTGGTGTATGTATGGAATATAATAGAAGCAACGTGTTTCAAGTCATCTGATAAACAGAACAGAAAGTTATTTGAAATTCCTAATGTTATGGTACTGTGTATTTGGGCAATAGCGATTTCTTCTATTATTCTTGGAATATATCCAATGCCTTTAACACTGATTTCTAACAAGATAGCAGAATCGCTATTATATTAAACATGAGCACCAAATAAACAATTAAAAGCCACCTAGGTCTTTTTCAAGAAATAAAGAAGTGTTATATTAAGAAAGAGAAATTATCTACTTCTTCCTTGTGCTTTGCTTTCAAAGACTTGAGATACTGATTCAACAACAAAACTGCAGTGTTCTTGATTTTGTACAGTGTTAAGCTCTGGCACGTAATGCTTATTATGTGGTTTAACTGGAGAACCAATACCACTATTATTGATATAAGATGAGGATATGGATTTTTTTCTTTTATATTTTCTGTTTACTTTTTGTTTTAAGAAATACCCCGTACCGATAAGTAGTATTAACCCTAATAGAACATACCACTTTGGATTGTCCGTAATGTAAAGTAAAATATAGTGAAAATAACTCATAACCACTTTCTACCAAATTGTTGCACACTTATTTAATAATAGCACTAAGTAATCAATTTGAATAGTGTTATTTAATATATATAATAAGCAACTTATTGTTAATATTGTAAATTATTTTGTTGAATAATGCTACGTCAATACAAGTATAAAATTTGGTCAATTGAATTTTGTTATTTTACAAATCTGTTAACTAATCTTGTCAATATTACATTGAGGTTTAAATCTGAACTTGTATGCTCAATAAACCCTCCAATAGGAATGGAATCTTCATTTGATCCAAGTACAATATCGATATACCTTCTACCTAGGAAATTAGAGAGAGATAGTGATGCTGAACTATCAGAAGGTAATAGGACATTCTTTTGTATACACATTGTAACAACCGGTGTGAAATTTCTGTCAAGTGATATTGATGTTACTTTGCCTATTTTTACTCCAGATAATGTTATATCATCTCCCATATCTAATCCATCTACACTAGGGAAGTGTGCTTTAACTGTGTAACAACTGTGAGAAGTATTATTGAAAGGTAATTTTTTAAATGCTATTATTCCAATAGATAACGCAGCTATTAAAACTATAAATCCTGCAAAAATTTCAATTACGTTAGATCGATGCATAAAAAATTACCAATAAAATTTAATGTTACTTTGTATTATGAAAAACAGAAACTTTGTTGGGATGATAAGCATACTGAGTACCGGTTAAGTTTGGAAAATGTAGACTTTTTGAAGATTTGGGTATTTGATTGTTTGTATAGTGTAACCACATATGCCATGGTGCAGGAATTTTTGTTGGGTCTGCTTTACCATTATATATTACCCACCTTTTTTCAACCCCATTTACTATTGTATTATAGTAATGATTACCTAAAATATCCTTACCAATTAGTTTTTTGTTTCTTTTTATTAAGAACTGTAAGTTGTAAAAAAATGACATACTTATAATTGGTAATTTATTTTATATTAGTATAATGGTTATGATAATACAATACAACTATTAACTAGGTATTTAGTTAATATTTTATGTAACAATTAGCTTAAAATTTGGTAATATTCAATAAGTAATTATGAAATGTCCTTTCTGTAATAATACTAATACTCAAGTAAAAGATTCAAGAGCTATAGAAGATGACATGCTAATTAGAAGAAGAAGAATCTGTCTTGTATGTAATTCTAGATTTACTACAACTGAGAAATTACTACTTAGGTCATTTATGGTTATTAAGAAAAATGGTGAAACTGAGCTATTTGATAAGCAAAAATTGCTTTCTTCAATTTTAATAGCTATAAAAAAACGTCCTGTTAGTCATGAAGGAATAAATGTAATGGTTAATAATATTTTTTATGAACTTGAGGGGAAAAAGGAAAGTGCTGTTCCAACTGATGTTATTGGTAAAATGGTCATGGATAATCTTTTTAAATTAGATAAAGTTGCATATGTTAGGTTTGCTTCTGTATATATGAATTTTAAGAACATAAATGATTTTAGTAATATAATAGCAAAAATAATTAATGAACAAATTCTTTAGTATGTATTAAGTCCGTTAAATTATGTTATGATAGATTATTATTCTTGAATTGTTAATGAGCTTATGTTATGTATTATCAGTATATTTCTATTGATAATATATTATGCCACTATGATCATGGGGGTATAGCTCATTTGGTAGAGCATCTGCTTTGCACGCAGAAGGCGAGCGGTTCGAATCCGCTTACCTCCACGTTCTATTTGAATCTTAAACTTAATAAAAAAAACTAGCATCATAAAGCTTTGGTATTTTTATTTGTAGAAATTTACTGTAATAATCCAAAATCATGATTCTCAATAAATATGTGATTATCTCCATCAATATAAACGTTATCATTTTTTTGTTCTCTACCATAATTTTTGAATATGTTATTGTATGCAATTAATACTTCATCGTAACTATATTGCTCTTTTACTGCTTCATAGAAATTTAACATCTCTTCGTATGTGAGATCAAAAGATACGTGATGTTTATGCTGATCTATGTTATCCACAATATTTACGTGTTCTCTTGATAGAGGAAAATATACAATATTTTTTTCTACATTGGTATTAGGGTTACTTTTGTTAATGTTGTATTCTTCACCTACTGAATTTTGTAAAGTTTTATCACTTTTTTCTGAAACCAATGTATCGTGTTTTTGTGTTGTATCACTTATTTTCTGGTGCGCAATATCTTCTGTAGGAGTGCTTTGTACTTTGTTTT
>NZ_QOHL01000011.1:0-43243 GCF_004181775.1 Ehrlichia minasensis | reverse complement strand
AAAAAATCCACATTTTACAGCACAGAAAAAATTTCAACTATACTCTTTATATCCTCAATCACACTATATTCACCACTTCATGAGTATCGTAAATCATACTTCCTTACCATTCCACATAGTAAAACATCAATACAATACCACTGTAAATTTTTGTACTATAACAAAAAATCCACATTTTACAGCACAGAAAAAATTTCAACTATACTCTTTATATCCTCAATCACACTATATTCACCACTTCATGAGTATCGTAAATCATACTTCCTTACCATTCCACATAGTAAAACATCAATACAATACCACTGTAAATTTTTGTACTATAACAAAAATCCACATTTTACAGTACAGAAAAAATTTCAACTATACTCTTTATATTGCTAAATAGACCATATATCTCTTTCTGTAATTTTTTAGAACACTTACAAACAGAAACTTGCTGTAGAACTTTCAGCATTATATGTCAGATTTTGAATAACAATTTGTAAAATAGCATCTCATCCACTTATATCTTGTACAGACAAAAACTTTATCGCATATCATAATCTTAAACTTATTTGCTACTTATACTTATAACTCTTGAAAATCCATTTATAAAATCTTCAGTATCACCTGCACAATTTGAATAACAAAATTACGAATTTTTCATATAGATCTATTTACAGTATCCTCAAAAAAGGAGGAATCGTGACTTCTCATAACACATAACAAGCCAATAAATAACAGTGTATTCAACTACTTAATTAACTCCAATAATGCACTTCATAACCAGATGCTCTGATCCCACTAACGTATTCCGCAAAATTCCTAAACTTCTCTACATCCCATCCCATCATAGAAAATGCATAATAAGCCAACGGTATAATCTTACTCCCAGATCTCATCCGTTCAGCTAAAAACAGTACAGATACATGATAGTTAAGATCAAAAACACTACCATATGTATTAAATCTATACATATTGTATATTACGAATGTAATATTTTTAGGAGCACTCCTATAGACCCAATCAAAAGAATCAATCATAGTACCAAGCATAGCTGCATGAAATAATGCAACTATATCTCCCTGCTTCACTGCAATACCGTTATCAGCAAAAATGCGATATACTTTTGGCTGATAAGTAAAGTCTGATATAAAATCATATGGTGTTTTTAACTTTTGCACCCAATATTCAGGGTTACTAGGTCGCCGCTCTACAAACGTTTGACGCATCAACTCTCGCACAAGACCAGTGTATTTTTCAAGCATATCTGCAAACTTTGGAAGTTCTGATAACGCTGATAATTGTGCACAAATCTTTCCTTGTTTTATTGCATTCAGATGACCCATAACCTTCTCAGGCAAATTACCATTTTTTCCAACCTTATGATAGTACGTAATAAATTCAGAAAATAATTGATTACACGGATCTAAATATTCACTATCTAAGGACTTGTCTAACGTCAGTTTTACAAAATTAATAAAACTTTGCCTGGTTAACATTTTTTTAGGAAGAATAGTTAACATACAAGACCACAATGCAACTATATTAGTTCTATGCACATAGGACATTTCTTTAGCGTCATACTTTAATCTAAAAATAGTACTAGCAGGAAAGAATGTAGGACTATTATAAGTATTATAACTCTTGCCAAGTTCTTCTACCAATGCATTTAGTCCTTTATCATCAAAAGACTCATTTTTAACAAATGCATTAAATATAACTGCATCAATAGACAAAGCTATTTCCTCTTTATCACCATTAATTCCTACATCAGTAAAAATTTTAAGTACAGTTTTATCATTCAAAAGATTTATAATATCAAAACGTAATTTTTCTACAGTGAGTAGGTCCTTATCAATGCTTTGTCGCATTACACTATCAACAGAATATTTAGATAAATTTTTCAGATATAATATATTCTGTAACACTTTCATGTATTCCAATAAGGTAGTTCTGAATTCATCAAGTTGTAACAGCTTCTCACAAAAACGCTTTTCATTTATTTTTTTTGCAAAACTTTGCAATTTTAAAGGTAACTTACTTGTGTTATTACTTAACACTTTCAAAAAGTTAGTTAATTCATTATCAGTATCACACTGTAGCAGCTGTATATTTTTTACATCTATTTCCAACATCAAGTTTACAAAAGATTCAAATTCTTCATTACTCCATGATGTTCGAGAAGCAAGATATAACATACAAGACCATATTGCAATTATATTCGTCCTGTAATTACCATGATTTCCATATTGCATATTGTTAGCATTTTTCCATAATTCCAAGATAACACTCTCAGGAAACTTTGTAACAGTACTAGTTAATTTCATCTTATAGGTTCTTACATTACCTTTCCGAACTGTATCACCAGATTTAACAATGCTAAAAGATTTATCTTTAACAACAAATGAAACCAATTTTCTCACACTAGACTGGCTAGTTATCGTATTCAATGCCACTGTATTAAATATAACTGCATCAATAATCAAAGGTATTTGTTTTTGAGTATTCGTAATACCAACGTCAGTAAAAATTGCATATATAGCTGGATCATTTAAAAGATATTTAATCCTAGAACGTAACCCCATTATATCTGATAACTGCGCACTAATACTAGAAGTATCATTGAATATATCATCGAACATATCATTTGAATATAATACACCACTTGAATATAATATATCTTCCAATATATTTTTATATTCCAACAACACACGTCCTAACTCTGGGTATTGTAACATCTTCTTACAGAAATTTTTATCATTTGTTTTTTTTACAAAATCTTGCAACGTACTACTCAATGTGTAATTGCTAGTGCTGAACATATCAAACAAATCAACTAGGTCTTGATCACATCTTTGTAGTTTTACAGATTTAAGATCTATTCCCAACAACAATTTCACAAAAGATTTAAAATATTCAACACTCCATCTAATACTAAAAGCATAATATGAAGTATAAGACCACAATCCTATCATACTGGTTCTAAACACACCATCTTGCCCATATTTCATACTATTCCGCAGTAACTCTACAATTGTATCATAAGGGAATCCATCAGTGTACACTACACTTACATCACTTAATAATGAAAACACATTATCTATTTGAGCACTCCTAATATTCAGTTTAGACATTACATAATTAAACACTACCGCATCAATTAATAAAGTTATCTCTCGTATACTATTCGAAATACCAACATCACGAAAAATTCTATAGTTATTACCAACACTATCGTCCAACTGCTCAATTATATTACTTACCTTATTAGATCTCCTATTTATTATATTATTTTTATTCAGACTATTAAATAAGTTGTCACTCATATAACTCTCTAATTCAGATACATATTCACTGAGTAACGTCATACCAGAAAATCCTACACAAAAACCTGGATTACTTATTTTTTCAATAAACTCTTGTATTTCTACAGGTAATTTATCTTTATATAGACCTATAGCATCAAACAACTTGACATTAGCATCACCACATTGTTTCCATTTCATAAATTTGTCTAGGTCTATGCCTAACATCAATTCAACAAAAGGAGCAGCATAACTATCAAAAATTTGTTTATCAGCACCAAAAAAATTATACATCCAAGAAACAACGATATTGTTTTTCTTATGAACATTTTTATCTGTAGTTACACTTTTATGTATAAAATCAATAAATTCACCATACTTCTGTACAAATTGTTGATTCTGTAATTTTACACTAAACCACTTCTCTGGGTCCTCATCAACAACATTAAACATCATTGCGTCATCATCAGGTAATGTACTATACCCTACATCATGCTTTGAAAGATCATAGTCAAACTTATCATCAGCAACATAATAGTTCAACAAACCTTTTGGTAGTCTTGATGTATTAATACCATAATTAAAGTTAATAGCGTCAATGTATAAAAGTATAGTTTCAGGATCATCATAAATTCCCAACTCTTTCAATGCTAACTGAACCTTCTCATTACTTAACTCAGTTAATAACTTTCTACGAAAACCTGGTAAACCATGTTCTGATATATTTTCGCTACTAAATAAGGTATCAATTACAGAAAAATAATCATGCAAAGCAGTTATCAAACCTACCATGTTCCGCACTTTTCTACAAAAAGCAACGTCACTTATTTTACCCAAGAATTCTTTTACTTTATCTGGCATGCTATCTGTTGATTTATTAACCTTTTCTATAAATGTGGTCAAAACATTGCTACAACTATTTTCATCTATTAGTTTTATTTTTCCAACAGAACCTGACCATTTTTCACAAGTCAGTTTGACCATACCATTAGCACCCTCTTGAGCACAATTATAAATACTAGAACATCCTCCTGCACCAAAATATTTATTAGAATTTTTCTCTAAAGTATTACTATTACAGTTACATTCTTTACTATCCTTCTGTAATTTACCATAAGGTGCATCTGGACTTTGATATGGTATTAATATTTCACCTTGCCCTGAATCACGCAATCCAGTAGCAAATCTATAATGTATTAACTTATCAACTCCTTCAGAATTATCTTTTAAATAATTACCATCTGCACCACCACCATTAGCAACTAATTTTATTGTACAGTTTTCATCATCATCACATAATTTTACAATAGTATCCCCACCAGCATTGTTTAAATGGTTTGACCCTGTACCTCCAGTACCAATATCAATGATTAATTTCTTATCAACCACACTTTTATCAAATTTCAATATCCCCATAACATAGTTACCAGGTCTACCAGATTTACCAGATCTTGACATTCCAGATGCTCCTCCACCCCATGCTTCTATTTTAAGAAAATCACAAGTAGAATTTTTTTTATCTATACTCAATTTATAAGCATTTTGTAATACTTTTCTATCTATAGACCTTTTCCCATAACTATAAGATGGAAAATTACTAACACACATACCCTGTAAAATTGGATTTAAAGGTTTAATTTTATCCAACTCACTATCCTCTTCATGAAAGAAATTAGTAAAATCATCATCACTGTCATAAAGTGAGCTACAACCATCAAATCCACTAATCAAATTATTTGACGCAGCACCATCCTTACAAGATACTCCTCTCCCTTTCTTATAAAACCTAGTACTATCATATTTATACAATACATTACTCACACACGGACTGCCCTTAGGATCATAATGACCTGCAATATCAAAAAATACATCCTGTTTTACACTTCTAACTTTATCGAGTTTCTCTTGCTGCATATTTGCAATATTTATTGCAGACTCATAATCACACATTACATAGCTTTCAGATTTTTTTCCATCATCAGTTTTATCTGTAACAACCCCATAACCCAAAAACATCTTTTCATATCGATTCAACCATAAATCCCTATTATTTTTCTTAAGAGAATATTTCATACGTACAAAAGGCATATCAACAACACAAGTAACATTACCATTATTATCACTTGCATATCCTAGTTCCTTAACAGATCCGCCTGAACATTTGCCTACATCATGAACAACTTGACCATCCTCACATTCATACTGCTTAACCAACTTGTAATCATCTAAGCTAACTTTAGGCTTTATTACAGAAAAAAACATATTGCTATCCTTTGTGCCTGGGGATACATCAACATCACAACTAGGTAATCCTTGACAATCTTGATACTGAATATGTATACCACCAGAACCAGGAGTTATTTTAGGACGCACTAATCCTGGGGAAGGAAGACATACCTTTTTCTCTGGTACTCCATTATTAATATATTCCGCACATACTATATCATAACCAGCTTTGTAGATCTGAAATTTATAAGGAATCCCAGCATATGAAATGTCATAAGAAGTTTTATCACCTATCTTATAAGATTGAGCATACAGATCTTGCACATAAGGTTTTCCAGAACCAGAATAAATATGTATTCTAACACCAGGTCTAAAAAAAGTCTGCTTAGAAAACTTTAAAGGAGTAATAGAAACTATATTTGCTGAATCTAACATACTACAAAAAGGAGGAGGATCGACAGACTTTTTCACTTTTTTACAACGTACTTGTCCAAAAAGACAGCGTGTATTTGGGTTACAGTCATCTGTAAGACACACACACACCATCTTGTGAACACCATCTTTAGTTAAAAACGCTCTAGCTGAAAGACTTCTATACAATCCAGGAGTTTTACTCTTATAAATAGATTTACAACTACCTATAGGAATAGCATGCTCTTCAACTTTTCCCCAGTAAGCAGACAGTTGCATAAACATTATATCATGCTCACTTAATGTACGACTATCCCTATCAGGATTTATACCCAGTTGAGCAGCATAAATATTTTCTAGATCTTTATAATCTCCACGATAATACTCATAAAAAGACGGGCTTCTTATTTGATTATGTCCAGCAAACTTGATATATACACTATCATTTTCCAAGTAATTAAAAATTTTATTGTTATCAGAAAAATGAATACCAAACCAATATCCATAGAAGTGCTTCAAATAAGTAACTAAATCTACTTTATAGCCGAAACCCTTTATAAACTCTTTAGATGAAAAATCTTTTCCATTGTACAGCCCAAAATACATACCTAATTCTTCAGGGGTAACATATTCAGCTTTACCCAGAATCGGATAAAAGGAAAACAATAATATTGCTAAGTACAAGACTATATTTTTACACCACCATCTTCCCATAAACATACTTAGCTATTATTAACGCAAAACATTAAAAAAACCCATATCTCCTGAAGGATATTTCCTAGAATATAGAAACAAAAATATTTCATTTATCAGATATATCATAATTTATTTACATTGAAACAAGATTTTCCCATAAAACATAAATTGTATACTCAATTACATTTGGAAAAAATATAATTTCACATCACAATCCTCTTTGCATATATGTCACCATACTATAACAAATCTATTGATATAACATAACAAATAATGATTTATCAGTAATTACTAAATAAAAATTTAACGCTATTTTATGAAATTTCTTGATTAATAGACAATAAAACAGAACTATAGTATAATTATTGACATCTGTATACAAAATATACTAATTAAAACGTTGAGTTGAACAGTACAATAATATGTGTACTACCATTATAGTTATAATATAATCATCAGTGATTAACAGTATTATACTTCGACAATTTTATAGTTGTTAGATTTTCAAATCCGTAGTTCTTTACAAACATCAGTTTAAAAGACAACAAATTCTACATAACTAAGGCATTCAAATCTTTTAGATATAAAACAGTGTTTTAGATCACATTAAACTACTATATGTAATATCACTGTTAATATTTGTACTCCTATATTTCTCATATAATAAAATTTTAACTACTTTCACCAACATTACCTGTACAACACAAAGATATACAAGACATATCTATCACATGCTTTACATGCAGCATTACACAATAAAATGAATACAATCACATATCCTAGTTCATTTTAAATATTTAGAACTGCTTATATAATATACAACAAAAAAATATCAACTTTTATTTAAATCTTATAATAAGCAACGTAAAGCACTAAGCACTACACTTCTTATAGAACGTAGGTAACCATTCTTTGACATCATCTCCATGGCTACTAATAGATTCATACATATATCGAATTGTATTTTTATTAGCAACAAGAATATTAGTTTCTGGTATATTTGGTAAGTTAAAAGACAATACCACTGAAGCACTATCTTGCTTTATAAAAAAATATCCTTCTTGAGATGGCATTTGAAACATAGTATTACATTCTGACTTTGATAAGTTAAATGCTTTCATGTACATTTTATTAGTTGATACTGAATTTGGCATGAAAATTTGCGTTTCAACATATTGATTAAATCTATAAATAATATTACTAGAAACAATAGCAGGAATATTTTCACCAGCAAATACAACGACAACATTTAGTTGATTCATTGTATTAATCCACTCATCAAATTCCTTATCATTTATAAAAATGTAATCTAAAATCCATGCTTCATCTATTACTAAAATAGTAGGAGATCCATCAAGATAATTAATTAACATATTCAAAAAATAATAAACAACTACAGAAGCACACTGAGGTTTAGAAAATACAATCCCAACATTTAAGCCTAACACTTTTGCTTTCCAATCAATGTTAGAATCCTCTTTCAACAAATGTGCAAACTCTCCATTATTTAACCATTGATTAACATTCTTACCCAATCCACTTATATGATCAGCAATGTTGCTTATAGTCCTAGATTCAATTGGTAAAGTAAAAATATGATCTACTATTTTACTTATTGAATCCTTTACTTCTTCACTGACATTCTTAACATTTAACATTCTTTGTAAAACACCAGCAACTATTTTACGATTAAGGTCACTATCTTCAAGTTGAAAGAAATTAAATGACATTTCCTGATAGTCACGTCTATGATCTGCTCTATAATATTTACCACCTATGGCTTTAACAAAAATAATAGACTTACCAGTGTAATCCAATGAAATAATTCTCGTATTTAATTTTCTAGATTCTGATAATAAAAAGTTCAATAGCATAGTAACTGAAGATTGTGGGCTACCAACCATCAAAGTATTTCCTTTATCCATAACATGAAAACTAAAGAAATAAGGTCTACCCTTATTAGAAAAGAACATAGTAACTGCCTGTCCCCACTTATTACCTTGAAGTGCACCTGAAGGAAAATAGTGTAACAAAGAAAATGCACAAGCATATTTCACTAAAGTACACTTAAAATTTAAAACATAAGCAAAATTTCCAGGCAGGTGTGACCAAAAATCATCTTCTATAGTCAAATCACACCTTACACAAACAATACCAAGTGAAGCCAACGAGCTAATAGTTTTATCTATATTACCACGAAGCTGTGACAAAGTATTTGACATTATCACAAAATTTATTTTCCTTTCACAGAAATTCAAATAAGAATTTGCATCAACCGATACAAAATCATCTATATTAGATAATTTTCTTAATTGCACATCATTACTAAACTCTAAAAATGTAGCTTGTTTCTGAAAAAGTTTTAATGCATTTTTACTTTTTACAAACTTGATAATTTCAACTATTATAAACTCATAATCTTGCTGAAGGCATTCATCTACTGCATCTAATGGTGACTCTTGATAGTCTTTAATTGCTAAGATTGCACCAAACTTTTGAACATTATCACATGACACTTTAAATGTATTAAATCCTATATTGATGTCATGGTTACTACATATGCTAGAAATATCTGCAACATCAAGGAAACATTCCTTATGATGCATCACAGTTAAATAATATAAGAACTCTATTAATTCTGATCTCACCTTTTCTTCATCAACCACCACCAATCCTAGTTTTTTTGCCTCAAACTTTTTTAAATTCTCTAAGATACTTGCAGTAATTTTATTTAATCTAACTACTTTATTTTTCAAAAAATCTTTATGTTTGTTCTTTATATAAGAAAATGACAACGCACCAAGCACACCTTTCATACTTTCAGGCAAATGATTAGTAACAACTGCTATATACAACTCATTAATATACGTCACACGTTTACTTATATTATCAACATGAGCACTACCTAAAACATCAGAAACATCATTTGTTTTACATTGTAATAAATTAAAACTATGTTGCTTCCTTACCGTATATATCCAAAAAGAAACTTCAGGAACTTTAATACTATTAACTATACTATTACGTACCGCTGCTCTTAAATCTTTCTCGTTAACATGATGTGTCAATACATAATCTTCTACTTTTATTATTTGTACAAGCTCTCCATTCTTATTCAATATTGTATTCTCATCATAATGACAAGCTGAAGGAACAAAATCTCCTTTATTACAGATACCATCTCGTCCCTTCGCAGAAAAATTATGCATATCAGAAGAACGTCCAATCATTTCTTTAATAAAAGACATATAGGAAACCCTTTTCAACCCTATAAATATTTAACAAACATCCATCAGTAAAACTAACTCTATAAAGACAATATCTGCTAATCATTATCTAAATATAAAATTAAATTTTCCTTTATGCTAAAATTAAATTGATCACTAATGGACAACTCATATGAAATTTATAGTATAAAAACCAATAATCCCACACTTATTTTCTACACAACACTAACCATGAACATTAGTAGCAGTTCATATTACACTAAAAGCATAGTAAATAATAGTATAAATACAGAATAAACTCACAAACTCAATATTAAATTAAGAAGCACTCATTACACTAAAATGAACATCAAAAACACAAAATCAACAATACATACTACAACAAACACTACATTTCTATAACAACTAAAGCTATAGTATATCTCACAAATACATCTTTATTCTATTGATAAAGCAAAATTCTCCCAATACAGCTTTATTGCTATCTTAGCAACCAAGCTCCTTGTACATCCCAGAAGAGAACTTACTTCACAATAACAAAAAATGACCACAACTCACACTTATACATGCTGCTAAGGTAACTTTTAAAATATTGTTCAACACTTGAATCAATTACCACACCCGTTAGAACTTGTAACACTAACTTTTGCATAAATACAATTTATCAACTCAATACACTAAATTATCATCATTGTGTCTACTAATCAATACTATCAGAACCACTAGCAGCTGCACTATACAATTTATATTTTTGAAATAGTTACAGAACTTATGCTCTTAATAAGTTTACCAATGATAATACATACTAAAGTTTATTTACTTACCTGCTGCAGACGGAGTTGAAGTACAATCTGACCCACTAGTTAAATTGTTATTAACTCCATTTACAAACTTACTCACCAACTTACCAGCACCAAAAAATATTGCTGTAAACACAACCAACATTACTATTGCTGGACAAGGTAATTTTCCAAATATTGCCATAATACTTGAACCAAGTATTACACCAGTCATAATTGCTAAACCTAATCTTTGCACAAACAATATAACATTACATATAACCTTACTTACTTCATCTTGTTCAGTACTTTTCGCATTAGCACTTGCAAAAGCTAATGGCATAGCACTAATAAACCCAACAATAAGTAAACATAATAATCATTTTCAACACAAGATTTACCTCCTATAACAAGATTTTATAAGGCTAATATATACACACTTTATTTATACCTATTATCTAGCTACCTGTTTGCTTGTGCTGCTGAATTTGCAGAGCAATCTGATCCGGTAGATTAGACTATTTTAACTCCAACCACAAACTTACTCACCAACTTACCAGCACCAAAAAATATTGCTGTAAACACAACCAACATTACTATTGCCTGCCTAGTTAATCTTACAATATTGCTCAATACTTGAATCAATTACTGTCACACGTCAGAATTTGTAACACTAACTCTTGTATAAATACAACTTATCTATTTAATACACTGAATTAGCATTATTCTGTCTACCATCATACACACCACCAGCAGTTACATATAATTAAACAATACTCCAACTTATATATTCTACAATCCTCAAATATAAATCTATATTAAGGGGCTAATACGTTTTATTTTTACTTTGTTGCTGGAGTTGAAGTACAATCTGATCCACTAGTTAAATTGTTATTAACTCCATTTACAAACTTATTCACCAACTTACCAGCACCGAAAAATATTGCTGTAAATACAACCAACATTACTATTGCTGGCCAAGGTAATTTTCCAAATATTGCCATAATACTTGAACCAAGTATTACACCAGTCATAATTGGTAAACCTAATTTTTGTACAAACAATATAACATTACATATAACTTTACTTACTTCATCTTGTTCATTAGTACTTTTCGCAGCATTAGCACTTGCAAAAGCTAATGGCGCAGCACTGATAAATCCAACAATGGTAAAAAATAATATTATTATTCTCAACATAAGATTCATCTCCTTTAACAAATTTATGATTTACAAGGTTAGCCACATTCTACAGCTACTTACCTCCCGAAGGTGTTGAAGTCCCAGAGCAATCTGATCCACCAGTGAGATTATTATTCACACCATCAACAAATTTTTTCACTAATTTACCAGCACCAAAAAATATTGCTGTAAATACAACTAACATTACTATTGCTGGCCAAGGTAATCTTCCAAATATTGCCATAATGCTTGACCCAAGTATTACACCTGTCATAATTGGTAGCCCTAACTTTTGCACAAATACTATAACATTACATATAACCTTACTTACTTCATCTTGAGCATCAGCATTACTACCTTGCGTAGTAGCACTTGCAAAAGTTAATGGTGCAACACCAATAAACCCCACAATTACTAGAAAAACAAAAACAGCTCTTAACATATAACTTATACCTAATTAATCCTAAACCACTCAATAACATTACATACACACTTCTAGCAGCAGTTGGATATTTAACACTTGGTTCAGATTTTATTAGTAAACCTTATTTCACTAACACATCACTGAAAATGTAATTGACATTGTTCCAATGAGCAATTAAAACTTTTAATAGTACAACATTCATTACCAACACTATAGCTTACATATAACTATCACTATTGATTTTAACACAACACTTCCACTGATAAGACTTATAGCACTTATATAAAAGCAATTTATTTGCAGCAAATGATATATATCTATTATTTAACAATAACAAACCAAACACTACAACTTACAACAGACATGCAGAAGATATCAGTGTTAACTGTTACATCAAAACATAAATACAAAGAACTTATTGTATACTAATTCTTCCAATGCTTATCTGTAAACTTAAAAACTTACTTATAATTTTTGACAGATAAAACAATCATAGTGATATAAAAAGTTTACTATTTCATCATAACCCCATTAACAAATATTCATGCCACTAATATAATAACAATATTGATATATTAAGAATCAACAATATCTCTCAACCAACTATTGTATAACAGCCCTAAGTAGAACATAAAATAATTAATATAATGTAAATTGATGATGTTTTTGAACACTACCAACGGTAGTGCAACTATTTATAAATATAAAGAAACAAACCTACAAAAAACAAAGTGATAAAAAATAAGAATATAATTAAAATCAGCATTTCTAGTACTCATAAGTAACTCCATAATATATGATAGTCTTATCCAATAAAACACTTGAAAACTATTATAGTGTACTAAAAATCAATTCTGACAAAGAACTTGCCAAAATACTAGTTTAAAACTAGCAATACAATTTAGTGTACTATTCAATTTTTCTTAATCACAATGAAAAATGATCCTTAAAACTTATTTGCTTTTAATATAAGTTTAAGTATTGGCTATGCGTTTTTAAAATAAGATACATATTATATCTTTTTTATTTTGAACTTTAATGCTGTGTCCCAACAACGCTAGTGGAAACCACAACTTAAGCATTTTTTTACAAATTTAATGATTGCTACATTTTGAATGTAACAAAAAAGAATAATAAATTATTAACAAATTAAAATAACTACTATTAAATTAAATGTAAATATTATGTCTTAAAAAGCAGTGTATTAATAAATCTATATTTAAAATTAACCCTTACAACATTTAATTTATTTTAAAATAATAATATAACTACTTTAGTAGTTATAGAAATATTAGAAGTCAGTTATAACTAAATATATGTTAAAAATTAACATTATTCATAGTATAACTGACTTGCTAATTTAATGACATGTATTCATCTAATCAACTCAATTTGTGAAGAATTTTCAGAAATAGAGTTTTATATATCAGAAAAATAGTTAACATAATTAACATAGCTATTCTTAAAGAATAAATAATATTGTAATTTTACAATTACTAATTAAGAACTTGTTCCTGCTACTTTACCGCAATCAAATTGTCCTCCATCTTTAACACTATCTATTCCACCAGCAAATTTAGATATCAACTTACCTGCACCAAAGAATATTGCAGTAAATACAACTAACATTACAATAGCTGGCCATGGTAACCTACCAAATATTGCCATAATACTTGAACCAAGTATTACCCCAGTCATTATAGGAAGACCTAATTTTTGTACAAACACAACAACATTACATATTACTTTAGTAACTGTATCATCATCAGTAGTACTTTGTTTAGAAGCACTACTAAAAGCATTATTAGTAGGCAATATAAAAAACGTTATGAATATAAAAAACAATAAGTATTTACTTATACTATACACCATTATTAATCCCTCACAAATTTATTAAACAACAATACTAACAAAACACTCTATAATGTTTATTAAAGAAATAAAAGACTTTTCCTAAAAATTAGTTTATATAGCAAACCATTCTATGTTTTTTCCATAATTTTAGAAAAAACCATTCGGATTTATACTAACAAAACACTCATGTACAAAACTACTGCTTAACTAATTGTACCAAAAAACTTTACTACTGAATATGTTATGCAGAGTCCTTCGGTTTTTCTATACATATAAATCGTTTAAAAAGTCAACTATTATTAATAGTTTAGCATTTTAGATGTTTGTATCAAATATTTAATGTAGACAAAAAATTAATATATTTTAATTTTACAAATACATTTCTTATCCGTAATATTTAGCATCTATATGTACTTATAATCATTATTCATTTGATTAATAAATAAATTTAATTATATAATACTTTTATTTCAGTTTTTCAACAAAAATACTAATATAAATACATATGAGCAAGTTATACTTTACATAACAACTCCATATTAAAAATTTAATAGATCTATACATGCTATTAATAATTATCTTAAAAAATCTTAAATTATTAATATTAATTTTTTCTATATCCAATCATTAAAAAAATAAATTTTGACACACATAAGTATTTTTAATAGATTTTTAACACATTGCTATGCACAATGAGGCTATTTTTAATTTTTGCAGCACTTATACTGTAGTAACTTAGATATTTTTAATGTTAACAATAGTTATATTTTGTTGTATATAAATACAGTATGGAGTGTTTTAATAATGAACAAAACATTTAGTGAAATAGGTTGGCATGCATATGTTTGATGATCATGATCCTTGGAGCAGTAACAATAGAGAAGACAACCAAGGGAAAGGATATAAAAATTCCAATGACATTAATAAGATTATTAATCGTTTTAACAATACACTAAACTCTTTTCTACACAATAAGAAAAGAAATAATAGCCACGGAAAAATTCAATTCATAATAGCATTTTTAGTCATTATGTCCCTATACATGGCTTCTGGGTTTTATATGGTTGAACCTGAAGAAGAAGCTGTAGAATTACTATTTGGTAAATATCACGATACCGTAGGTCCTGGGTTACGTTACCATTTTCCATCACCAATAGGACAAATCATTAAACTCAAAGTTAAAACAATCAATAGAGAAGAAATAGGTTCAAAGTTTTATACAGATAGTACTTCAGATCATGGAGAAGGTGTAATGTTAACTGGAGATGAAAACATAGTTAACATAAACTTTGATGTACATTGGCGCATCAATAATGCATACAACTACTTATTTAAAGTCAGGGATAATCAAGTAGGAGATACAGTAAAAAATGCAGCTGAAAGTGCAATGCGTGAAGTCATTGGAAAAAGTTCTATATCTTTTGCAATTGAAGGTAAAGGAAGAGCTGTAATATCACAAGAAACAAAAACATTATTACAAAATATTCTAGATCATTACGAGATGGGAGTTGAAGTTTTATCAATTCAACTTAAAAAAGTTGATCCTCCAGAAAAAGTTATTAGTTCTTTTAGAGATGTACAAAGTGCAAGAGCGGATAAAGAAAAATTGATTAATGAAGCATATGCATACCGCAATCAAGTATTACCACGAGCTAAAGGTGAAGCTATAAAAATTAAACTAGATGCAGAAGCATATGAAAGTGAAGTAGTTAACGCAGCTGAAGGTAATGCAAAAAGATTTACTGCACTATATAATGAATATGCACAACAGCCAGATGCAGTAAGAAATAGATTATATCTAGAAACGATGGAAGAAATACTGAATAAAAATGACAAAGTGGTAGTAAGTGATGACCTCAAAGGCATGCTTTCTTATTTTCCACTAGCAGATCCTAAAAATAGTAGGTAAATTTATGAGTAGTAAACCATTTAAGTTGATATTAGGATTCTTAACTGTTGTAATAGTAGTCATATCACTAAATTCTATATTCATTGTAGATGAAGCCCATCAATCAATAGTCCTACAGTTTGGACGTGTAGTTAAACAAATACATGATAGTGGACTATATTTCAAATTACCTTTCATACAAAAAGTTGTCTACGTTGATAAAAGAATAATTGACATTAGCTCTGACTCAAGAGAAGTCATTGCTGCAGATCAAAAAAGGTTTATTGTTGACTCTTATGCAAAATATAGAATTGTAGATCCTGTCAAATTCTACCAAACAGTTAGAACTGAAACAGGATTAAAAAACAGACTGAGTTCTATTATTGAATCAAATATCCGTGAAAAAATAGGTAACGTATCACTTATTAACTTCTTAAATGAAGCAAGATCAGAAGTTATGATAATAATACAAGAAGGAGTTAGCAAAGAATCTGAAAAATTCGGCATAGAAATGATAGATGTCAGAATTAAACGTGCAGATCTCCCAGAAGAAAACAGCACAGCTATATTCAGGCGTATGCAAACAGATAGGGAAAAAGAAGCAAAAGAAATTAGAGCAGAAGGAGAAGAAGCTTCTCAACGTATTAAATCAGATGCAGACCTTCAAACTCGTATTATCATTGCAGATGCAATTAAAGAAGCACAAATCATTAGAGGGAATGGAGAAGCCAAAGCTTCAAAAATTTACAATGATGCGTTAAAAGTTGACCCAAATTTTTTTACTTTCTACAGAACAATGCAAGCATATAGACATGCTTTTAATGGAAAAAATACAAGGATAATTTTATCACCTAACAATGATTTTATTAATTTATTTAATAAAGAAAGAGGTAATTAATCAATGAGAATATTTTTATTATTACTGACACTAATATTAGCAAACATTCCTATAAGTAATTTAATAGCTCAGGACGCAGAACAATATGATCCTAGGTCGGGCTTTTCAAAACTAATCAAAGAATCTACACCAGCAGTTGTTAATGTTAGTATAGTACATGATGTAACAAATGAACAATTCCCACTAATAACTATTGAAGAATTATTACGTAGTATATTAGAAGGTAAACAAATAAAAAAAGATGTACCACAAGAAATATTAAGTGCAGGTTCAGGGTTTGTAGTAGATGAATCTGGAATCATTGTTACTAACTACCATGTTGTACATAACGCAAAAGAAGTATATATTACATTCAGTAACAACAAATCAATTCCCGCTAAAATTTTAGGAGTAGATCCACAAACAGACTTAGCAGTATTAAAAGTTGAAGTTAATGAAAAACTTCCTTATTTAGATTTTGGAGATTCTGATACAGCAATGGTTGGAGACTGGGTAGTTGCTATAGGTAATCCATTTGGCCTTGGTGGTTCCGCAAGTATCGGTATCATTTCTGCACGCGCAAGAGATCTTAATATTGGAACAGCAACAGAGTTCTTACAAACTGATGCAGCTATTAATAAAGGTAATTCCGGAGGGCCACTATTTAACGTAGACGGTAAAGTTATTGGTATTAATACAGCAATACTATCAACACAAAAAGGAGGAGGTAATATAGGAGTTGGATTTGCTATACCATCAAACAGCGCTGTTCCTATTATCAAGGTATTATCTCAAGGTAAAAAAGTAGAACACGGTTGGCTCGGAGTAGTTATGCAACCAATAACTGAAGAGTTAGTAGAACCATTTAAATTAAAAGAAGTAAGTGGAGCTTTAATTACAAATATAGTTAAAGGTAGCCCAGCAGATAAAGCAAAATTACTTCCAGGTGATATCATTCTTGAATTTAATGGTACTAAAATTAATTCAATATCACAATTACACCAATTAGTGTTAAGATCAGAAGCAAATAATGAGGTAACATTAGTTGTATCACGCAATGGTAATATTATAAATGTATCAGTAAAAATAGGAAAATTTGAAAATCCTGATCCTTCAGAAAACGAATTTCCTAAGGACTCAGTTCAATCACATGAACTAGGGTTAACAGTAGGTAATATAAAACATAACCAAATCATGTCTAATGATACTGCAGAAGAAGAAGTGAAAGGAGTAGTGATATTAAATGTAGATTATACAAGTAACGCTTCAACCAAAAATATAAGAAAAGGTGATATTATATTACAAATTAATCAATCACCAATTAACAATCTTGAAGATTTTAAAAACGTTATGAAAAAAGTACGTAAAAATAAATCTGCAGCATTACTGATAAGCAGAGATAATATATCAATGTTTGTTACAGTCAAGCTAAAACAGTAATATGAAAATTAGCGTAGTATATATATTTTTTTTTATAGTATGTTTTTTCAGCGTACATGCATATTCAAGTGAGGAAATTAAAGCAGAAGCACTTTCATATTTCAATGCTATACATTCTCTCAAAGCAGAGTTTGTACAAACAAGTTCTACCAATAATGTAGCTCAGTACGGGATGGTAATAATGAAAAAACCAGGATTATTAAAGTGGGACTATTACCCCCCTACTCCAGCTTCTATTATAATACAAGGAACAACTATTTCTTATTACGACAAAGAACTAGAAGAATATTCTTATTCTATCATTAACAATCCTATTATTAATCTATTAAGCTCTGACATTAAAAACACAGAAGACATAATTTTCACAAATATAAGCACAGTAGACAATAATAAGATAATCACTCTACAAGACAAAAAAACACAAACACAAGCAGTTGTAATCTTTAATGTAAATCCTATAACAATTGCTGGATTAAATATAATCAATCCAGATTTTACAATTTATATTAAGTTTTATAATATTCAAAACAACATTACTATAAAAAAATCAGAATTTAAACATAATACATACCACTACAATTAAAACAACATGATAGAAACCATATCAAAAACTATAAAATATCATTTTAAAAATCCTCAACTACTACATGAAGCATTAACTCATCCAAGTACAATATCAAAGGATTCCCTTAAATTTAACTATGAGAGATTAGAATTCTTAGGAGATGCAGTACTCAACGTAGTAATATCTGAAATGCTATTTAACATTTTTCCCAAGGATACAGAAGGCAATCTTGCTAAAAAAAAAACAGCTTTAGTATGTGGTAATCAGTTAGTAAAAGTAGCACAATCTATAAACTTAGGACAATTTATCATCATGTCAGATGGAGAAAGAACTTGTGGTGGTGCTAATAATCCCAATAACCTAGAAAACGCATTAGAGGCATTAATAGGTGCAATATATCTTGATGGAGGTTTAGCAGACGCACAAAATTTCATTCATTCATTCTGGAAACATGCTGCAACACATATGGACATTCCACCTCAAGATGCAAAAACTATACTACAAGAACTTATACAAGGAAAAAGGTTACCTGCTCCTACATATCATATCATAGATAAATCCGGGCCAGACCACAATCCAACATTCACAGTAGAATTAAGAATTCCATTATACAAAACAATACAGGCAACTGGTAACAATAAAAAACTAGCTGAACAGAAAGCAGCAAGTTTAATGTTAAATCAAATTAAAGATCAAATAAAATGAAACCAAAGATAAGAAACACTATTTATGGATTAATAGCAATAATACTGTCTATGATATGCTTAGTGTACGCTTCTGTACCACTATATAGTATATTTTGCAAAGTAACAGGCTATGGAGGCACAGTAAGAACAAGTAATATATCAAATTCTAAAATAGGTAACACCATTATTAAAGTCAGGTTTAATGCAGATATAAATAAACAACTGCCATGGAAATTTTATCCAGAAGTATCTCATGTATTTGTAAAACCAGGAGAACAAAAATTAATTTTCTATAGAGCAGAGAATCTATCTGACGAAGATACTTCAGGAATGGCTGTATATAATGTTACACCACATAAAGCAGGAAAATATTTTAATAAGGTAGCTTGCTTTTGTTTTACTAAACAAACATTATACCCCCATCAACAAACTATAATGCCAGTATCATTCTTTATAGATCCAGATATAGAAACAGATCCTGAAACTTCTGATGTAAAACTTATTACCCTTTCATATGTATTCTTTAAGTATAAAGGATAAACAATAAACTTCATACACAGCACATTATGAACTGACTTAAAAAATAATCCGCATTAGATTAATATTGAGCAAAGATCTTTATCCATTCAACATATTTTTTTCAATTATAAGCTATTCAAGAACACCACACCTAAATTGCAGTTTGTAACCTTCCAGAACTGATATATACAAGGCACAATAAATTTTTAAAAACTTCAGTTAACTGTTTTTAATAACAAAATCTTATCAAAAGCTTTCAATCAATTTAACTACTAGATATAAAAATACTATTAAACATTAATAATACTTAATTAAAGCATTACTATCACCTAAATTTTGTAACTGTTATTAACAATTTCACAATAAAAAGACATTATCCTTATTTTTTTTATATAACTTGATATTATTAAATTATCATATAAACTCCCAAATAAACAATTGCAAGGTTATAGTAATGATGAAATTTTTTACTTGTTTTTTCATAGCTTTCTTAACAATAGCCAATCATGCTTTATCCTTTAACATTAAAGTTACACATGAAAAATTAGATAACGGAATGGAAGTATATGTGATTCCAAATCATCGTGCACCAGCAGTTATGCATATGGTGCTATACAAAGTAGGTGGAACTGATGATCCAGTAGGATACTCTGGATTAGCACATTTTTTTGAACATTTAATGTTTAGTGGAACAGAGAAATTTCCTAACCTCATTAATACACTCAGTAATATAGGTGGGAATTTCAATGCAAGTACATCTCAATTTTGCACTATATACTACGAATTAATACCAAAACAATATCTATCTCTTGCAATGGATATTGAATCAGACAGGATGCAAAACTTCAAGGTTACCGATAAAGCGCTAATAAGAGAACAAAAGGTAGTCTTAGAAGAAAGAAAAATGAGAGTTGAAAGCCAAGCAAAAAGCATATTAGAAGAAGAAATGGAAAATGCATTCTATTACAATGGGTACGGTAGACCAGTAGTAGGATGGGAACATGAAATTAGCAACTATAACAAAGAAGTTGCCGAAGCATTTTACAAACTACATTATAGTCCTAATAATGCTATATTAATTGTAACTGGAGATGCAGATCCACAAGAAGTAATCACACTTGCAAAACAATACTATGGGAAAATACCATCTAATAATAAGAAACCTTCAAGTCAACTTAGAGTAGAACCACCACACAAAACAAACATGACTTTAACATTAAAAGATAGTTCAGTAGAAATTCCAGAGTTGTTCTTAATGTATCAAGTACCAAATGGTATTACAAATAAAAACTACATACTTAACATGATGTTAGCAGAAATACTTGGTAATGGTAAATTCAGCCTGCTTTACAATGACTTGGTAATTAACAATCCAACAGTTACATCGATAAAAACAGACTATAATTACTTAACTGACAGTGATAATTACCTTTCCATTGAAGCTGTACCTAAAAACGGAATTTCCACAGAAACTGTAGAGCAAGAAATTCATAAATGCATAAATAACTATTTAGAAAATGGAATTCCAGCAGAATATTTAGAAAGTGCAAAGTATAAAGTAAAAGCACATTTAACTTATGCATTTGATGGACTAACTTTCATATCATATTTCTACGGCATGCATCTAATACTAGGAGTACCGTTATCAGAAATTAGTAACATTTACGATACTATAGACAAAGTAAGTATCCAAGATGTTACCTCCACTATGGAAAATATCTTTCAAAACAATATAAGATTAACCGGGCATTTATTACCTAAGGGAGAATAGTTATGAGAAATATATTGTGTTACATATTAATATTAATTTTCTTTTCATTTAATGCACATGCAAATGATCTCAATATCAACATAAAAGAAGCTACAACTAAAAATAAAATAAACTATCTATATGTTGAACATCACAACCTACCAACAATTTCCTTAAAATTTGCATTCAAGAAAGCAGGATACGCCTACGATGCTTTTGATAAGCAAGGGCTTGCATACTTTACATCAAAAATATTAAATGAAGGATCAAAAAACAACTATGCTCTCAGCTTTGCACAACAATTAGAAAGCAAAGGTATAGATTTAAAATTCGATATAGACCAAGATAATTTTTATATATCATTAAAAACCTTATCAGAAAATTTTGAAGAGGCCTTAGGTTTACTCAGTGATTGCATATTTAACACTGTCACAGATCAAGAAATATTCAACAGAATAATAGCAGAGCAGAGTGCACATGTTAAATCGTTATATGCTTCTCCTGAATTTATAGCTGAAACGGAAATAAATCATGCCATATTCAAGGGGCATCCATATTCTAACAAAATTTATGGAACATTAAATACAATTAATAACATTAGCCAGGAAGATGTTTCATTATATATAAAAAATAGTTTTGACAGGGAACAAATCGTTATCAGCGCAGCAGGAGATGTAGATCCAGTGCAATTATCAGATTTACTAGATAAATATATTCTTTCCAAATTGCCATCTGGTAATAACAAAACCACCATACCAGATACGACTGTCAATAAAGAAAACCTATTATTATATGTACAGAGAAACGTACCACAAAGTATCATAATGTTTGCTACAGATACAGTACCATATCATGATAAAGATTACCACGCATCAAACTTGTTCAATACTATGCTAGGCGGACTAAGTCTGAATTCAATATTAATGATAGAACTAAGAGACAAGTTAGGATTAACCTACCATAGCAGTAGTTCACTAGATAATATGGATCATAGCAATGTGTTACTTGGTAGAATATTCACTGATAATACTACAGTAACAAAATGTATATCTGTTTTAACAGATATTATAGAGCGTATTAGGAAATATGGAGTTGATGAAGACACTTTTGCAATCGCAAAATCTAGTATTACTAATTCTTTTATTTTATCCATGTTAAACAATAATAATGTTAGTGATATATTATTAGGCTTACAGTTACACGGCCTGGACCCAAGTTATATTAATAAATATAATTCCCACTACAAGGCAATAACAATAGAAGAAGTAAATAAAATTGCCAAGAAAATTTTATCTAATGAATTAGTAATAATTGAAGTAGGAAAAAACAATAACATAAATGGTAAACAAATAGATGCTAAAAAACACATACTTGGGTAAGTACCCAAGTTGTGTTATAGGTATTCTATCAGTTTATATAACCAAGTCTAAGTAGCTTAATTAAGCAAAAAATATTAATTTACTAAGAAGCTAGCACAATGTTATAAACTTCTACTGGTATAGTATAAAGTTTCGCTTATGTTTAAGTAACAAATTAGTGATCACTATATCAAATTTTCTTCACAGGATTATTGCTATCTCTAATAATGCAAGGTATATTTAAAAAATGACAATAGGTACACATATCAATGAATTAAAATTCAATTAATTAAAATAATCAGTACCTCATGTATTCCTACTGAATTATTCAATTTCATTTTTTTAAATAAAAATACAATTTTACTTACTTAATAAAAGTAGATATAATCCTAAATATTAGATAGTGTTATTGGAGTAATTACTATTAACAGTATAGTTGTCGACAATCTGCAGCTCTTGACAAAGTAATACTAATTAGTTAAAATTTTGAAGTGTTTCACCTTAATGGTATTTATTTATGGGTAGTCCTACTAGTATAAAGAATTTTCAACCTCTAGAAAGAACAGCTGCGATTTTTGCAGTGTTAAGTTTAGCTACATTCTTGTTTTGTGCTGTTGCGTGCATGGACAGGTTCCATGAACTGCAATTAACAGATCCACGTGTAATAGCAGGATTAGTTAGCCTTGCAGTTCTTTTAATTGCCTGCTTAACAATAGCAGCAAGTATGTGTTTATCTAAAAGGCAGGAAATCAAAAAAAATTCTATTAAACATCACTTTGGATATGAGTCAAGTACTTTTTCTTTCTCAGTTCTTGTAGTAGCAGGAGTTTCTCTTCTTCTCTTTGGAGCATTTCTTGGAAAGGTAATGGGCACTGATCCAAGTAAATTCTTTAATAATATACTAGACTTTAGCAATCCATTTGCTATTGCAGCTGCTGCAACTCTTGGTATTTTCGTACTTTCATTTTTAACGTATGCTGTAAAGAACATTATCATCCCAGACAAACAAAATCATGTTATCATATTATCTAATCAACAAACCTTAGAAGAAGCAAAAGGAGATAAAGAAATAGTACCAAACATTTTTTCAGCAGTTCTCTCAGCAGCTGATGTAGATGTTGCTAGTCTAGCCTCTTGTGAAATTATAGCAGTGTCTCAACAGTCCAGCCAAGGTTGTCATCAGTAGACTCAATAATGATTCTAATGTTTAAGCCTGTATTTCACTGTAAGCTTTTTATTAGTGTTGTATAATTTTCCTATACAAAAGAGATGTTGCAAATTTAAAGTGTCATAGCGGTTACAATTAATCTGCTTCATGTAGTTTTGCTTTTTGCTATTATTATTACTACACCTAAAAATATAAAAGAATCTGCCAGATTGAATACAGGCCAATGCCAGTTATTAATATAAAAATCTATAAAATCATAAACAGCACCATATTTTATTCTATCTATGATATTCCCTATTGATCCTCCAATAATAATTGCAAGAGGTAACCTATAATACGATTGTACTACAAATAAGTAGCATAAAATACAAGTAATCAAAACTGAGATACTACAAAAAACAATATTACTATACTCAAAGCTACTTAACATACCAAAACTAATTCCAGCATTCCACATTGTAGTAAAGCGCAAGAAGCTTAGTAGCTCTATTACACCTTTATCTCCTATCAAATTTACTACATACCATTTACTTAGCTGATCTATGAAAATTATTAAACATACTATTACTAAATATTTTTTCATCAAAATTTTTTTACTTGAACAATATCATCATTAATTTGCTGTTTTAATTGATCAACAGTATCAAATTTACGTTCAGTACGTATAAAATGCAATAATTGAATAGTGACATATTGATCATATATATCATCACTAAAATCAAAAATATGCATCTCTAAAATAGGAGAATTCAAATCATTAAATGTAGGCCTTAAGCCAATATTTACTATACCATTCAACCATGTAGTATTATTATCAATCCTTATACATGCAGAATACACTCCAGCTCTAGGTATTAACATACGTTCAAGAGCAATATTAACTGTAGGGAATCCAATAACACGTCCTCTTGCTAACCCTCTTATTACTTTACCACTAATTTGATATGGCCTACCTAAAACTTTATTTGCTAAATCTAATTTTCCTTCAGACAAATATTCTCTAATCAAAGAAGAAGAACATAATATACCATCATTTATAAAAACAGGATTTATTTTCACAACCTTATAATTACAAATACCTGCATAGGTATATAACAAAGCTATATTCCCTGAGCATCTATAACCAAAAAAACAATCATGTCCTGTTACAATATATTTTACATTGCAGCCATTGACCAATACATCTTTTATAAAAGTATCAGGAGATAGATGTGAAAAATTTTTGTCAAAATCAATAACATATAGATAATCTATCCCACAGCTTTTAAACAATTCTATCTTTTGCTCAAAACTCAACAAAAGAAAATTTTTTTTACCATGTAAATACTCAGCAGGATGTGGAACAAATGTAATAATTGCAGAGGCTATATTTTCTTTAATTGAAATATTTTTCACAGCGTCAACTATAGCTCTATGTCCTAAATGCACTCCATCAAAATTCCCAAATGCAAGAACACTACTGAGATCTCTTTTCTCACTAGGATAACCATATATTACCTTCATTATTAAAATTCCTACCTTTACTCTTTCCGATTACTATGATATCTAGTATTTTCAGTTAATTTTAGAGATACTATAGTGACAAAAGTTATAATATATATTAAAGACCTCTGCCCTTATTGTACTAAAGCAAAAGCTTTATTCAACAAAAAAAACATTTCCTTTGAAGAAATTGACGTTACAAATAATAGTACATTGCTAGAAGAAATGATACAAAAATCCAACGGAATGAGGACATTACCTCAAATATTTATCAATGGTAAACACATAGGTGGCTGTGATGATTTATACAGATTGTATGAATCAGGCAAGTTAGAGCTATAATATCTGCACTTAATTTACATAGTTACCACTAGTAAATATTATAAAATTTAACAGTGTCAACACTCACAACGGCCATACATACAACTATAGTGATCAATATAGCTACAAATCAAGCTATTTAACACTACGTTCATTAATATAATTAATTACCAAAAAAACTACACAAAGTTTAATAACATGGGTTACTCAATGTCATTTATCAATAGCCAAAATATACAGTTACTGAAAATTCATATAGATGATAAATTAAAATCATAGTATTTAGTATTGTTTTATACAGTTATTATTTAAAAAAGATATAAAAAAATCAATGCAGTTTTATTACACCATCACCACCAGTTAACAAACTGCCATGACAACCATATATAAATAAACTAGTATTATATTATTTATACAATATGACTAAAAAAATGATACAAAAACTTAATAGTGTCTTTATTGCTATTATTAATAATGATTAACAAACTTTACAATTTCTAGATTGTACAAGTTAGACAAACTAGCATTACATTTTACTGATACATTAGTTACTACTGAAAGAAAATATATAAAAAACTAATGTGTAATAAAGAAATAAACTTAACAACTTATACAGATTGCACAAAATAAGTGGGCTAACACAATAATATTAAAGTTTTAATAAAGAAATATAACACATAAATATAATATAAATAATCACTTGACATCAAACTCTAATTTCTTAATAAATGAGCAATCATCGATAGATAAAAACTTAGTAAAATATCTAAACATTTAAAACATAAGTTATGATTTTAGAATACTTTTTGATTTTACACCTGCTTGACTACTATACAACGTAATCTCCCAGATAAGTCATTACGATAATCACAGAATTTTAACCCATATTTATGTACCATCCTATGAATTTGACGTTGATCTTCACCTATCTCTAAAATAGCAACACCATTTTTCTTTAGGCACCTTTTTATAACGAAGAAAATCTGCGAATAAATTTCCAACCCTACTGGTCCACCATCTAAAGCAATCATCGGTTCATATAATCTTACTTCAGGCTGTAATTTTGCAATTTTACTTCTCTTAATATATGGAGGGTTACTAACTATTAAATCAAACACATCATAACAATTATCCCAAGAAGACAACCTAACTTTTACTCTACTAGATAACTTATGATTTTTAAAATTCTGACATGCAACCCTATATGCTTTCACGCTCTTTTCAATAGCTATGCCAATAGCATTCCTATACTTTAATAACAAAACAGCTAATAAACACCCACTACCTGTACCAAAATCCCCTATTACCAACCTACGATTTCTACAAGGATACATTGTAAGCACAGAAGAAATTATTGTTTCACTATCTGGTCTAGGATCTAAAACATTAGAATTTACAATAAATTCTGTACTCCAAAATTCACTTTTACCTATAATATGTGATACAGGAACATTAGCAGCACGTTGCTTTATCATTTCCCAAAACATCTCCACATCACACCCATCAACAGACATATATGGATCAAGTATAGTTACTAAGCTTTTAGTATTGATAAGATGCTTTATTATTATTTCTATATCACGCTTTGGGTTCTCTATATCATAATCAGATAAAAAATTAACAGCACTATTGTACAAAGAAATTACAGTATCCATAATAAATTAACACGTATAAGGAGGACAATGCATATTTTGTGGAGACAATGTAAATATTTCTACACTATCCTCAGTAACACCCAAGGAATGTTCAAACTGCGCTGATAAAGACAAATCTCTAGTTGTAACAGTCCATCCATCTTTCTTATTAAGTATAGTATCACATTTCCCAGCATTTATCATTGGTTCTATTGTAAAAAACATTCCTTCTCTAATAATCACAGTATCATCTGGATCATAATAATGCACAACATTCGGAGAAGCATGAAACACCTTACCTAGACCATGACCACAATAATCACGAACGATAGAATATCCATATTTCTTCATTTCTTTTTCAATAGCAAAACCAATTTGATTAAGCCTTTGCCCAGGCATTACTTGTTCAATTGCTACCATTAGTGCTTTATATGCAGCCTCACATAAGCGCTTTGCTTTTATTGATGGTTCACCAACCCAATACATCCTACTAGTATCACCATGCCATCCATCCACTATAACAGTAACGTCTATATTGACAATATCACCATTTTTTAAAGGAGAATCATCAGGTATACCATGACAAACAACAAAATTCTTTGAAGTACAAATAGATTTAGGATACCCCCTATAGCCAAGAGGAGCAGGAATTGCACCTGCATTAATAATAAAATCATGACACAAATTATTAAGTTCATTAGTAGAAACTCCTGGTTTTACATATGACGTAATAAAATCCAATACTTCAGCTGCGAGCCTTCCAGCATTACGCATATACTGAAAGTCTTCTCTACTATGAATAGTAATACTTCTTTCCAAATTACTCATATTTTTTCATAACCTTAAATTTTACATTAAATCACATTACTACTTGTGCTATAAAAACACTACATTTACAATAAAAGAATTTCCCCCTCACTGGCTTAACACAAATATAAACCCTTAATGCTTGAAACAAAACAAATATATTCAGATACTTAAACAGTAAATCCTAGAAGGGCCTACTATTTATACATATCCAACAGGTTTACAAAAATTTTATCAACTGTTAACAATTTTTAAACCAGCTCTATTTTATATGACAAAAAACTCTATTCTTTATCAGTACACCTCACAACATACAGAGTATTTTCAACTTTATGTTAACATTTTACAAAAAATATCCTACTAGAACTTTCAATATATTATTACACTTTAACTAAAGATATTATAATACGGCACTTACAAACCATTCATGATTATAAAGCAGTAGCAACACATTTAGAACTTACAAATTCATATTACAAAATATCTTGCCCAGGAATTCAACACATTGCATTACTTTAATTTAAATACATTAGACCCACTTATTAAAAACTTTATGATCATAAACAGTAAACCAAATTTATACTGCGAAAACTAATAACTTTCAACTTCATACACATAGATTAAACAGGTTTAATTATACATTACTTACAAACTACTACAATCACAAGATAACACAACATACTTAGAAGCACTACTGATTATCTTACTCAAAATATCTTACTTAAGATGTCAAACATATTAATTCACACTTAATGAATACATTGAACACACCATTTAACAAGAACCATATTATCATCAAGCAAAATACATTAAAGTTTTATACTAAATTTATAGCAAAAATATTCTTTCTTAATTTTAATTGCTACGCTTCTATTAAAAATATTACAACACATAACTACAAATAAACCATCATCATATTAAACAACACATTCTAAAGCCTTACCTGATTATACTTCTAAAAACATTCTGCTAGGATCTTCAATATATTGTTTCACTCTTACCAAAAATGTCACAGCACCTTGCCCATCAACAATCCTATGATCATAAGATAGAGCAATATACATCATTGGCCTAATCTCTATAGTTTTGTCATCAACTGCAACAGGACGCTTCTGTATTGAATGCATACCTAAAATTCCAGATTGAGGAGGATTAATTATAGGAGTAGAAAGCAATGATCCATATACACCTCCATTGGTAATAGTAAATGTTGCACCTGCCATATCAGAAACCTCTAACTTACCATCTCTCGCTTTCTTCCCTAAAGCAGTAAGCGTTAATTCAAGCTCAGCAAAAGACATTTTATCAGCATCACGTATTACTGGCACAACTAAACCTTTGTCTGTCCCTACAGCAATACCTATATCATAATAATGCTTATATACAATTTCATTGCCTGATATTTCAGCATTGATTACTGGTAACTCTTTTAATGCCAATATTACTGCTTTTATAAAGAACGACATGAAACCAAGTTTTATACTATATTTTTTCTCAAAATTTTCTCTATACTTAGCTCGAAGATCCATAACATTCTTCATATCAACTTCATTAAAAGTGGTTAATATTGCAGCTGTATTTTGAGATTCTTTTAATCTTGCAGCAATTACCTGTCTAATTTTACTCATCTTGACACGTTCTTCCCTTTTTTCTTCAGAAGCAACAGTCAATCGATCAATATTGCTTTCTTCAGAAATACCAGATTTCATGTAATTCAAAACATCAGACTTTGTAACTCTACCACCAATACCAGAACCACTTATCTGATCTCGATCTATTGAATTTTCTTTCATAAGCTTTGTTGCAGATGGTGCATCTTTTTTCTGTATAAATTGCTGCATGTCATCAGCCACTGTAGTAGTAGTATTATGTGCAGAAGAAGTATCAGATGACTTAACAGCACTTGATTGCACAGTATTTATTGTGCACAATATTTGCCCTCTTTGTATCATTGCTTCATCAGTAACAAATATTTCACCAACGACACCATCCTCAGGAGAGACAATCTCAAGCGAAGTCTTATCAGTCTCTATGATAAACAACATATCACCTTGCTTTACCGTATCACCAACATTTACCGAAACTCTAATAGGAGCCTCCAATATTGACTCGCCACCAAGATTCTCAGCCTTTACTTGTATCTCGCTCATAAAATGTACCTTAAAAATTCCCAATACAGACTTAGATTATATATGCAATCATATACAATTCGACAACTAATTATGATTTAAATTATCATAGCAATTCAACATTTAAATTTCACTTTTTATACACACATCCTAAAAATTTAATTTCATTTAAGAATATATCGCTGTTTAAATTACCAAATAATACATATATTAAATCTTAATAAAAACTCTAACACCGTAAAAATTTATAAACTTTGTCACGTAAATTAACAGTCAGTTTTTCCATACACACTAAAGATAAAAAAACCTTATAAAATAACCTCAATATATAATCAGATGTCAACTTTACCGATACCATTGTGATTGAAGTACTAATTAAAGTACGCAATCTAGTTTTTTACTAACGTGAGTTTCTATTATAAAACAAATAAAACTTAACTTTACCACAAAAACTATATTCATTATCGATAAATATTTCGAATATTTAAAACAATTTTCAAAATGCTACAGTACATTATCACAATTTACTACCTATTAAATCTTCCACATCAACAAATCTACACTTTATTCACATTAATTAAGTAAAATACTTCTAAAAAAATCTTTTAAAATTTGCTTGTTAATACAAACTTTGTTTCCTGTATTTATTATGCAATCTATATCAACTGTACCATTTTTTATACTGTATTCATGTTTGACCTCTGAAAAGAAGTTGCTATGATTTATGAATTAAAATACATAATTTTAACTAGCAACAAGATCCATAGTTTCACTACTTCTTATTCAACAAATCATGGAATTTCTATTATATGAAAACTACAATAAGTTACCATAACACATTTTTATCTCATGTTTAACAATTAGCATTTAACAAAAAACTTTAATTCTCACTCAAGTAATTTGATGAGAGATTTACTTTACAACATACAGCACAAACAGTTTGATTACCTAAATTCTAAATACTCTTGAGCTAATCTTATATAGTTATCAGCAGATTCTTTAATGTGACTTAGCTCTTCCTTAGAAAGCATCCTAAAAAATTTGGCTGGCCTACCAGCCCACAGCTCACCAGATTTAATGACTTTACCCTTTGTAACTAGAGACCCAGCTGCCAACATTGTATTCTCTTCCATCACCACTTTATCCATAATAATGGAACCCATACCAACAAATACATAATCATGTATTTGACAAGCATGTAATACACACCCATGACCAACTGTCACCATCTTTCCAACTTCTGTATCACCGTTATTTCTATCAACATGTATTACAGTATTATCCTGAATATTAGTACCCTCACCTATACTAATTAGGCCAACATCTCCTCTCAGTACCGAGTTATACCATATACTAGCATCTCTACCAATATAAACACTGCCTACAATAGAAGCAGTAGATGCAATAAATACAGTACTATCTACGTTAGGGACAAAACTCCTATAACTAATTATATTATGCATAAAACACCATTAAACCTAACTGGATGTTTATATAATATATGATTACATCAATGTTATAAACTCTATTACAAAATTGTATCAACACAAAATTAAATGTCATTATACACAGCGTAATAGTATAACTTTTTTAATATAAAATGAAAAATATTTTCAACCAATAGTTTAATAATAAATTAGTTAGTATAAATTGTTGCAACAAAAATGTTCTCTGACTAAAATTTAGAAAAAAATCGATACATCAATTAATGTATTGATATAACACAAAGATTGATATATATAAAAGCTCATAGATTTAATGATGTTTATAATGTTGCGTTATGTAGTTCTTTTGTTGTCTTGCTTATTCCTTGGTATTCAGTTACATGCCAATAGTGCAATAGCATTACCTGTACAAACAAAAGCATCACAAGCAGGAGTTTTCGATTTTCTTTCTGAAACAATGCTATTAGAACATAACCTTGATGAACAATTTGTATCTTCTTCCATGAGCAATCTAATGACTTTATATGTTACATTTTCTTACATAAAAGCTGGATTTGTAAAAATGGAAGACAAATTCAAAGCCAGTAAGGAAGCGTGGCAAAAAGGTGGTAATTCTATTTTTTTAAGAGCAGGACAATTGGTTGCAGTAAGAGATTTAATCAATGGAATTATCACAACATCTGCAAATGACGCTTGTATTACTCTCGCAGAAGGTATATCAGGGTCACAAGAAGAGTTTGTGAAAGAAATGAACCGCATCGCACAAAAACTTAATTTAACAAAGTCTCATTTCACTAATGTAATAGGAGCTCAAGACCAAAATCAAGTAATGTCAGCACGTGACTTAATAACCTTAATAGTAAATCTTCTTAAAGATTTCCCAGAATATTATCATCTCTTTTCTAAAAAGGATTTTAAGTACAACAATATATACCAAGAAAGTCTCAACATGCTACTGCCAGATGATAACAGGGTTGACTGTATGATTGCAGCATATACAGATACAGGATATGGAGCTATAGTTTCAGCAAACCATGAAGGAAGAAAAATATTCATGTTTATTAATGGTCTACAAACTAAAGAAGAACGTTTATCTGAGATAAAACAATTGCTAGATTACTCCTTCAATAATTTTAGCAGTAAAACCATATTTAATAAAGACAACAAAGTAAAGGAAATAGCAGTAAGAGGAGGCAACTCAAAACATGTAGGAGCCGCCTTTAACAAAGATGTCACCATCTCATATCCCAAAGGTTCATATGACACAGTAAAAACCTTTTTTTCACATGACAATACAATCTCTGCACCAATAAAAAAAGGGCAAGAAATTGGTAAATTCCATATACAAATACCAGGGTTTACAGAACAAATAATACCTATATATGCAACAGATACTGTAAAAAAAATAAGTTTTTTCGAAAAAATATGGTACATATTTTTTCAAAAAGCAGATGAAGCTATTGCTCAATAAGTATCCAATACAGTTAAGTAAATAATGTTTTTAAATTACTTTGATTTATAACAAGTTTAATTACTAAAAATAATTAGACAATGAGTTTTTATATCCTTTCCCACTTTAAAAACTTAGTTTTTCATTTAATACAATAATCAAAGTAACTTGTAGTCCATACAAATAATACTTCAACCTATTATCGAACTTAACAGGTGTACTTACGAACAACAATTTAGAAAATCACAAATAAGTTTCTTAAATGCTTCCTCATTTTAATAAAATACAGCCTCCTACTACCAATCAAACTATCTCTAACTAATAATCAGCACAACCTGTATTTAGTAAATATTTTAACATTAATATAACAGTAGTAATAATCAAAACCTTATTTACAAAATCTGTATGATTTTTCTAGTAATTTACCGTAACTCATTAACATACATAAACTGAGTAACACATTACAACATTGCAAGTTCTAAACACTCAGTAATAATTATTTAATCATCATTATTTTTGAAAGTGATAAATATAAATTAAGAACACTGACAAAAATCTTTTTCATAAAACGCTTATTTTAACAATACAATATTGTTTTAAACTTTCAAATATAACAAACATTATTAACGCAATTAACTATTACACAAGCATTATTATTACTAGCAATAAAAAAATTATTCTACATATTGCTTTATAATATCAATTACTGTCTTTTCACTGAGAACCTGCGGTAATACCTTCACTTTAACTCCACCTACATATAACACATAAAGTGGTATACTATTCTTATCTAGTTGATCAATATAAGCTGTTACTTCAGGATTCTTAGTAGTTAAATCACCTTTCATATAATAAACATTCTTCTTTGCAAATAAAGCTTGTACAGTACTTAACTGAAAAACCTGTTCATTAACTTTACAAGTTAAACACCAATCTGCACCTACAGACAGTAACACTGTCTTTTTCTCCTTAAGAAGTTGATCCAATTTTGTTTGAGAAAATTCCATAGTGGTAATGCGCTTCGGTTCTTTATTTTGCATTACAAACTCTTTCACTGATTTAAAATACAAAGGAGAAGTTGTAAGAAGTAACAAACACAAACAAATCACAAATTTACTTACAGGTTTACATGATTTTACTAATTTCATAATCCATATCCCCATGACAAATAATATAGCACACGATAACACAGTAAATAATATTTCTGTTCCCTTCTGTTTTACCAAGATACACAATAACCATGCTGCAGAAAAATACAGTGGAAAAGCAAGAAACCTCTGTAAAATTTCCATCCACCTACCTGGTTTAGGAAGAATTTTCAATAATCCTGGAAAAAATGATAATAATAAATAAGGTAATGCCATCCCAAAACCAAGAACTTGAAAAATTAACAAAGAATAAGCACTTGGTTGATTTAAAGCCACAGTTACAGCAGATACCATAAAAGGAACAGTACACGGAGTAGCTATAAATGTTGACAATACACCAACAAAAAAACTACCTATTAGTCCTTCTCTCTTAGTATTAATGCCATTTAAATTAGGAAAAATAAACGGAAAATCATAAAACCCAGAAAAAGACAACCCCATTAAAAACATTATATACATCAAGAGTGTAATTAACATTGGAGACTGCATTTGATATCCCCAACTTACTAAGTGACCAAAATGACGTAACATCAAAAGCACTGAAGATAGTACAAACATACTTGTCATAACCCCAAGTGTATATGACAAACCCTCACCTTTCACTGACATTTTTTTCTTATATCTTGCACTTTTAATCAGTGACATTATTTTTAATGATAACACTGGAAATACACACGGCATACAGTTTAAAATAATTCCACCAAGCAAAGCCGATATCAAAATGTATATTAAATCCACATTAACACTAAAAAACATAATTTATATAAATTATACTATACAATATACCAAATTTAAATCTATAAAAAACCCAGAGATAGCAACTATAAGTTTGTATAGCTAACAAATTATTAACAACAAATTCACATTGATCAATGATAAAGTATTAAACCTATTACTATATAAATATAAAACGCATCAGGTTTAAATTCTAAATTATTTATATAGTAAATCAATAATTAATAAAACTCCCCTTTATAATACTTTATAATACCAATTAATATGACTTAAAATATCAATATGTATTACATCTATATTAATTACTATACTAACCTTGATTTTACCAATGACTCATTAAGTGCGATAATACTTCTCATAATGTTACTATCTAAGTCTTGTGGTATCAATTCTTCTCCTGTAATATATTTATAAAGCTGGTGATCATTAGTATCAACAATTTTTTCATATGCCTCAATGTCTTTGTCAGATAAAAGATGTATATAATACGACGCAAAATTACCAAGTATTATATCCATTTCTTTACATCCTCTATGCAAACTTCTATATAACAACTTTTTGCGTTTCGTTAATAATTCATCCATAACATTTATGCTTAACATAGCTAAATTGCCTAATTAAAATTATTACATATTATGTTGTCAACTATATAAATATACTATATTATCCAATTAGTTTTAGACATCTAGTGTTCTATTTATGGCAAGTATTATTGATAATATATATCATATACTAAATAGTGGGTCATTCTATTTGCTGTCATTTCTTATAATAATGTCCGTTATTGTTTTTGTTCATGAGTATGGTCATTACATCGTTGCAAAGCTATGTAATGTCAAAATTGAAGTCTTTTCCATAGGATTCGGTCCTGAATTATTCGGAATTAATGATAAATCTGGAACAAGATGGAAGTTTAGTATTATTCCAATAGGCGGATACGTAAAGATGTTAGGAGATGAAGATCCATCAAGTTCTCAATGTGGGTCCAGTCATTTATCAGCAGAAGAAAAATCACGAGCATTTTGCGAAAAGCCTTTATTCAAAAAGTTCCTTATTGTTTTTGCTGGGCCATTAGCAAATTTAATATTTGCTATAATAGTACTTATGATGTTCTTTACTACTAAAGGAATAATGAAGCACAATTCTGTTATTGGTGGTGTATTACAAGACAGTGCAGCAGAACATGCTGGATTAGCACCTGGAGACATAATTTTGAAAATCAATGACCATAATGTCAAATGGTTTGAAGAAATTAAACATTATATTGAGAAATATGTAAAAGATACTCAAGAGCTAGTTATAGAATATTCAAGAGATGGGCATATTCATACAGTCAAAATCAAACCAAGTATTAAAGAAGAAAAAGGGAGTTTTAGTCAAACTAAGAAAAGAGCATTCTTAGGAATAACAATGAGTAATGTACTTAGTAATTATGAATTACAGAAGCTGAGTATCCCCAGTGCCTTTGTTCAATCTATCAGCTATACTTACCTCTTGTCAAAGTCAATTTTTCAAGTATTAGGGCAAATGTTAACAGGAAAGCGTAGTATTTCTGAGCTAGGTGGGCCTATACGCATTGCACAATATTCTGGAGAATCAGTGAAACATAATGAAATACTGCTGTGTATGGCTATGATTTCTATTAATCTAGGTGTAATGAATTTGCTACCAATCCCTATGCTAGATGGTGGACACATTTTTCAATATTTTGTTCAAGCCATATTACGACGTAAGCAACTTAACCCTAAATATCAGAGGTATGTATCCACTATTGGGTTAATGCTTCTTCTATCTTTAATGATTTTTGTCACTTTTAATGATATCAAAAGTATGTTTAAGTAGTTTTATGAAATACATTACTATTATTTTAATATTATTTTTCTCTTCTTTTGCTTGCGCAGAGGTTTTAAATATTAAGGTTAAGCAAGTACAAATAAATGGAAACCATAGACTGGATTATAAAACTATATATTTCTACTCAAAAATCAACTTAGAAGATAACGTTACACAAGAAACTATTGATCAAATCATTAAAAACTTACACTCAACACAATTATTTTCACATATTGATGTACACGTTAACAAAGATAATTACCTAGTAATTAATGTTAAGGAAAATCCTGTTATTAACAACATTACTTTCTATGGTAACAAAGAATTTAACAAAAAAGATTTGCAAAATGACATTTTAAAGTTAAAAAAATTGGCAGTGTTTACAAAATCAAAATTGCAACAAGATATATCAAATTTACTAATGCTATACCAAAGTAAGGGCAAGTTAGGTGCAAAAATTGCTTATGAAGTAAAAGAACTAGAAAATAACAAAATAGATGTCATTATTAAAATAAATGAAGGCCCAACATCAAGAATAAAAAATATTAAATTTATTGGTAACAAATTTTTTTCAGATGCTATATTAAAAAAAGCCATACAGTCAACTGAACATTATATTTATAAAATATTCAGCAGTAACACAAAATTTGCTTCTGAAAGATTAATGCTTGACCAAGCAGGTTTATACAATTTCTATATATCCAAAGGTTTTATAGATTTTAAAGTTAAGTCAGTAGTCCCAGAACTAAGAGATGATCATAATATCAACTTAATTTTTTCTGTTGAAGAGGGAATAAGATATAAGTTTGGCAATAGTAATATAATTATAGATAAACAAGTCACTAATCATCAACAATTAAAGGAAGAAATCCAGAAACTTGTAATGTCAAAAAGTGGAGACACATTCAACAGAGAAGTCATTAATAATTCAATTGAAAAAATAACACAACATTTAAGCAATAATGGCAACTTTTTTTCAGACGTCAAATATGAGTATAACATAAAAAATGACACAGTTGACATAGATTACATAATATACACAGGAAACAAAGTTTATATTAATAAGATAAATATCACTAATAATAAGACTACTTTGGATCAAGTAATTAGACAGAAGTTAAACATTTCTGAAGGTGATATATATAATGCAAGTGTTATTAATAGGTCTTATAAAAATATATTAGGGTTAGGTTTTTTTGAATCTGTCAATGTAGAAAACCACAAGATAAATGACAGCTTAGTTGATTTGACATTTCAAGTCAAAGAAAGAGGTACTGGTACATTTGCTGTATCTGCAGGGTTTTCCAGTGTCACTGGACTTGTAGGCAAAATAAATATACAAGAGAGGAACTTATTAGGTACTGGGAAGGTATTATCCTTACAAGCAGAAAAATCTACTTCTTCTTTATCCAGCAGTATTGACATTGTAATGCCAAATTTTTTAGATACCGACTCAGCTATAGGTTTTGGTTTATTCTACGCACACCAAAATAAGCCAGGAGGAAAAAGCTATAGTCCTAATAAATTTATAGGTAATTCAGATAGCGCTTTTAGTAGCAGTAATGCTGGCTTTATGCTACACACATCCCATGACATAACAGATGACCTAGGTCTCTCATTAAATTACGCTTATAAGCACGTCAATATATTTAATATCAAAGATACCGCATCTGATTTAATTAAAGAACAAGGTGGTAAAAGCATTGATTCATCCATTGGTTATGCTTTGCAATTCCGCAAGTTTGACAATTTATCCAAAATTAGAGATGGATACCTCATTAAACTCCGTCAGAATTTCTCTGGGTTAGGTGGTACATTACACTATATTAAAACTGAAGGTTCAATTAATTACAGTAGAGAACTCTTTCCAAAAATTAGCAATGATATCTTACTAAGCATTAAAACCTCTATGGGGTATGTCTTCTCATACAAAAGCGATGAACAAGTAAAAATAAATCAACGCTTCATAATAGGTAGTAATGAAATTAGAGGATTTCATGTATCAGGGATCGGACCAAGAGATAAAAAGACTTTAGATGCGTTAGGTGGAAAGTTCTATTTTAGCATGATAAATCAAGTCGATTTCCCTATAGGGTTACCAGATGATTTAGGGATCAAAGGCTCTTTATTTATTGATGCAGCAACCTTATTTGGTCTTGACTACACAGATAAAGAATACTATGAAAACAAATCACTAAGGGTTTCTGCTGGATTCGGTTTTTCATGGCGCTCTCCATTTGGACCAATGAGATTAGATTTTGGTTTCCCTATCTTAAAAGAAGACTATGATGTTACAGACATGATAAGATTTTCAATGCAGTAAACGAGGTATCCTATGCGATTAAAATTATTCTTAACTATCTTCATATTAGCCATCGTGCTAAATCAGCAGGCTTTAGCAAAAAATGATCAAAATATTCCTGTAGCTTTTATTGACCGTGATATAATAATATCAGAAGCATTATCAGTAAAAAGCATCAGAACACAATTAGATGACAAACGTGCAGCACTACAACAGGATTTCGCTGCAAGAGAAGAAGAATTGCATAAAGTTGAAGAAGAACTAAGCAAACAAAAAACCATTTTAAGTTCTGAAGCTTTTGAAAAGAAAGTTGCAGACTTTAAAACAAAAGTATCAAATTTACAACAAGACATCTCTGTAAAAGGAGCAGAACTAGAAAACATGTATATGAATGCCATGGAAATGGTCTATAACAAAATCAAAAATATCTCAACAAAAATAGCAAAAGAAAAAAATATCAACTTAATCTTATTTCTAATAAAAAAGAACCAAGTATTTTATGCTACTGACGGCATAGATTTTTCTAATGAAGTACTTGAAAGACTAAATAAAGAGTTACCAAATATAGAAATAAAGAAGTGATATGTTAATTAGGTAGTTCATATGCAATTCAATATTCAAGAAATCATAAAAATGATACCACATTCCTATCCTTTTTTACTGATTGATAAAGTGATTGCATGTACACCTAATGAGTCTGCAACAGCAGTAAAAAATGTGACTTTTAATGAGCCTTTTTTTATTGGTCACTTTCCTGGTAACCCTATTATGCCTGGTGTACTTATCGTAGAAGCCATGGCACAAGCATGTATGGTATGTGTTATAAGTGAAGCCGAAGAGAATATACATGATTACTCAGTATATTTCATGTCAATAGAGCTTGCGAAATTTCGTAAACCTGTCATTCCAGGAGATACATTAATCATTGAAGTAAATGTGATACACAGAAGGAAAAATACATGCAAATTCCAATGTCACGCACAAGTAGATAACATATTGGTTGCTGAAGCACAAATTTTAGCAATGATTAAACAAAATGAAGCGTAATTTATTTTATGTAGATGTCAATTACAGAAAAATATGAAAGTCAAAAGAGCAATTATATCTGTATATAATAAAACAAATATTATAGAACTTGCAAAGTTTCTTATTGCACAAAAAGTAGAAATTATTGCAACAAGTAGTACTTGTCAAACTTTACTAGATGCAGGATTACAAGTAACAGAAGTCTCTGATTACACAAATTTCCCAGAAATAATGAGTGGAAGAGTAAAAACTTTGCACCCAAAAATTCATGGTGGAATATTAAGTAACCGAGATAATCACGCTACAGAATGTTTAAATTTAGGAATATATGAAATAGACCTAGTTATAGTAAATTTATATCCATTTTCCCAAATAGCAAGTCTCGAAACTTCAACTGAAAGTGAAATAATAGAACAAATAGACATAGGAGGGATCACCCTCTTAAGAGCTGCAGCAAAAAACTTTCATAATGTAACAGTAGTATCAGACATCAATGACTATGAAACATTAAAATTAGAAATGGCTAATAACCAAAACACTACAACTCTAGCATACAGGAAACAGCTAGCAAAAAAGGTATTTGCTATAACTTCATCTTACGATAGTAATATATATAGTTGGATTAATAAAGATAGCAACGAAACTTTACCAGAAACATTCATTATACATGGCAGAAAAATACAAACACTGAGATGTGGGGAGAATCCACATCAACAAGGTGCATTTTATAGTAGTGTAAAAAATAAATATCCACTAGAACAACTACATGGAAAAGAGTTAAGTTATAACAACATAGTAGACATAGAATCTGCCATAAATATAGTATCAGAATTTACACAACCAGCAGCAACTATCATAAAACATAGTAATCCTTGTGGAACAGCAATCGCTGATGACATTACAAGTGCCTATAACAAGGCTTTTTCTTGTGATACAAAAAGTAGTTTTGGTGGAATTGTTGCACTTAATAGACAAATTAATGAAGACATAGCAGAAGAAATTAACAAAATTTTCATTGAAGTAATAGTTGGCCCATCTATTACAGATAAAGCATTGGAAATTATACAAAAAAAGAAAAACGTGCGAGTTATATTATCTACACAATATAATCCGCCAAAATATATAATTAAAAACGTAAGCAACGGGTTTTTATTACAAGAAAGTAACAGTAATCAATTATCAGAGAAAGACCTAATACAAGTAACAAATTTTCCAGTATCAGATGATACTATTTCTAACTTACTTTTCGCATGGAAAGTATGTAAACATGTAAAGTCCAATGCAATTGTTATCGCAAAAGATCACCGTACAATAGGAGTTGGCGCTGGTCAAATGAGCCGTGTTGACAGTCTTGAAATTGCAATAAAAAAAGCCCAAGATTGTACAGGAGCAGTTTTAGCATCTGATGCGTTTTTTCCATTTACAGACAGTATATTACTAAGTGCATCTGTCAGCATCAGTGCAATCATTCAACCTGGAGGGTCACTAAAAGATAAGGAAGTAATAGAGGAAGCAAACAATCAAAAAATTGCAATGTTCTTTACTAATATTAGAAATTTTTATCATTGATAGACAGTATGTTATTTAACACTATAATGCTAGTAAGACAATATAAAAACCTACAGTGCAATTATATTTAGCTGCTGCAACAATTTCAATTTACATAGCAGCAGCTTTTATAAATGTAACTACTAGAAGTTATTTTTTCAATGCACAGAAACTAGATGATTATTTTGTAAATACATGCACTAGCAATACATAATAAAGATAAGTAAATATATATCAATTTGCAACTGCTAATATAATATTATTTTACTATATAAACATTATACCACCCTAAATAGCTCATGAAAATTACCTATTACTGCAATATATTAGGAGTATTTTTCTATATATGCTAAAAGAGTACAATTACTTTTGTAAATATTCCATTACAATACAAATACATACAGCATATATCTATCAACGTAATATTTATAATATTAATATAAAAAATTTTCTAAATATTGCTTATAGAAACTACGTGTTTGCAATTACATTAAAAGTGCTCTTCCAACACATATTAATACTAGAAAGACAACTTTTTCATAAACATATGTATTTTATATAATACAAAATATAAAAAACACAACAGAACATATCCACATTAATACACATGTTAAATATTATTATCTTACTACATCAATACTAGACCACTCTTAGTTTCTGAAAATTATTTATTATTACAATTACATTAGAAATACTCTCTTTCATATATGTAAAGTAAGAACTATTATCTTTGCAAACATTTCATCATAATACAAACACATACAGTATATATTTCAAATGTTCATAGTATGACTACATTAATGTATAAAATCTAGATTTTGCAAACATAGTTAATGAAAATTACTTGTCTTTGCATCATGAGCAGGACTTTCTTATACACACAAATAGAATATATGTTTTTAAAGACAACATAAAATTAAGATATATAACACATACTCTTATCAACCACATGTTCTATAGTAGACTTTCCAATGCATCATTAGACTTGTAAATACAGTACTTGCAAACTATTTTTATTCGAATGATTATAAGAACTTTTTTACATAC
>NZ_QOHL01000010.1:0-45847 GCF_004181775.1 Ehrlichia minasensis | reverse complement strand
AAAAGCAACAGCGTCAAAACAATGTATACATCATTACTATTTTATCTATAATTTTTACCTGGTGAAACATTACTACAATACTGACATGCACGTATTTTATATAAAATACTAATTTGTTATCACTAACTAGACTGAGCCAATAAATTCTCATAAACTACTATACCTCACTATTAAAAAATAACTGGACATATTAAAAGCAACAGCGTCAAAATAATGCATACATCATTACTATTTTATCTATAATTTTTACCTGATGAAACATTACTACAATACTGACATGCACGTATTTTATATAAAATACTAATTTGTTATAACTAATCAGATTGAGTCAAGAAACTCTCACAAACCACTATACTTCACTGCCAAACAATAACAGGACATATTAAAAGCAACAGCGTCAAAACAATGTATACATCATTACTATTTTATCTATAATTTTTACCTGGTGAAACATTACTACAATACTGACATGCACGTATTCATATAAAATACTAATTTGTTATAACTAATCAGATTGAGTCAAGAAACTCTCACAAACTACTATACTTCATTGCCAAACAATAACAGGACATATTAAAAGCAACAGCGTCAAAACAATGCATACATCATTATTATTTTATCTATAATTTTTACCTGATGAAACATTACTACAATACTGACATGCATGTATTCATATAAAATACTAATTTGTTATAACTAACTAGCCTGAGCCAATAAATTCTCATAAGCCACTATATTTTGCCAGTACAACATGATAATCAAAATACTAAACAAATAACAAATTAATAAATATGAATACATTTTTTATGTTTTATCTATAATTTTTATCATCATTTTAATCTGCTTTTGAAACATTCCTGCAATATGACAAGAACACAACTTACAGTACCAACTTGTGTATATTTATCAAACACAGCTAATAAACACTAAATTTTATCAATTGACTTCATATATTGATGAACTTATAATACTCTTAACTTTTTATAAAGGTAGGAGTGTATGGAGTCTTTAAAGTTCATTGCTGTAGGATTAAGCGTTTTTGGTATGGTTGCTTCTGCTCTAGGGGTAGCAAATATATTTTCTACCATGCTAAATGGCTTAGCACGCAATCCTGAAACCGAAGATAAACTAAAAAAATATGTTTATACTGGTGCTGCATTAGTTGAAGCTATGGGTCTATTCTCTTTTCTTTTAGCTCTATTACTAATTTTTGTAGCCTAGTGTAAATCATGGATATAATACCACAATTAGATATAACCTCTTACCCATCTCAGTTATTTTGGTTTTTCTTATCTTTTGGCATTTTGTACTTAGTAATTAGTAAGAATATTTTACCAAAAGTTGAAAATGTTATAAAAAAAAGGTACAATACTACAAGAGGTTCTATTGATTCTGTTGAAAACGATTTAAATCTGATACAACACGAATTAAAGAAGCAGTTGTTCAGTTTAGATGAAGTAAAAGCTGAAGCAGATAAGATTATAAGCTCTGCTCTTCAAGAGGTAAAGAATACTAATGCAGATTTAATCTCTGCACTAAATGAAGAACTAAAGAAAATGTTTAGTACAGCAGATGAATATATGCATAACCTAAAACATCAAGTGGAACAAGAGCTAATTGATCTTACATGTGAAATAGCTTTGCTGTATTATAAAAAAATGTTAGGAACTGAGTATACTGATAAAGACAAATTACGAGATATTACTATTAGATTATACAAGGAGAAAATATGATATCTTCATATTTCGTTATTAATCTTGCATTTTGCATAGGAGCTTTATTAGTTTTTCGTCCTTTGTACAGAAAAATTAATCAGTTTTTATCCACAAGGCTGAATAAGGTAAAACAGGAAGTTATATTACCTTCTGATGTACAAAAGCAATCCAAAGATTTATTAGATAGTGTAGTTGTGCAAAACCTTGAAACTGAAAAAATTCTTAAAGAGATACTAAAGAAAGCACATGAAGAATATGACCTTATCATCACTTCTAACAAAAAGGATATAGAAAATATCTTAGAGAAACATCTTGATGTAGCTATAAAAAAGATATCTCATCAAGTATCAACAATGACACAATCATTAAAACTTAGTACCATTGATGTTGCAACAAGTGCTATTCAGGAATTAATTAAAGAATCTAATTATACCCAAAAGCAGGATAATACTGGTGTCATCTCTACATTAGATCGTGATTTAAGGAAAAAATTACACTAAGCTTTTACTGGTATCAAGTCTAAAATTTTCTTTAATATGTTGTTTTTTCTCTGTATAGGTTTTCTTTTATTATGTATCCTATTTGAAACCAGTAAAGCTGTACCTATTGCTGCAGAAAAAGATGGATTACGCTTATAGTCATTACTTATTCCTTTTAACTCTAATGGGAAACCAATCCTTACTTGTTTTTTTAATACATAACTAGCCACTTCTTTAATATTAATCAATTGGCTAGAACCACCTGTAATTACTACCCTATTAATTAAATCTTTCTGTTTAACTATTCTACTGCCTACTATATCAAAAATTTCTTCTACCCTGGGCTTAATTATTTTTACTAAATCAGAACGTACAACTGAGATAATTTCATCCTCACCAACATCAGCTTCTATTATACCATCCTTATCTGGAGATACTAACATAGCATCACCATATAATACTTTTATACGTTCAGCATCCCTAACACTAATACACAAACCATATGCAATATCATTAGTAATATGCATACCACCTAAAGGTACACTATCTGCATATATTAATTTCCCTTTATAAAAAATTCCAAGAGATGTATATCTACCTCCAATATCTAAAACCATTGCCCCAATTTCTTTCTCATCATCAGTAAGACATGACAATCCTGAAGAATAAGGTTCTGCTATATATCCAGTAACATCCAAACTACTACAACTAGTTATGCAGTTTTCTATATTCAACAATGCAAACTTAGAAGCAGCAATCACATGCATACTTGCTTTCAACTTACTTCCATATAATCCTTTTAACTCTGTAATATTGTTTAAATCATCAAGAGAATACACTATTGGAATGTTATGAATTATAATTTGGTCATCACGACATTTATTATAAGTTTGTAACATTATATTTCTTATATCAATATCCGAAATTTCATGAATTGCTGCATTAATCTCATTGACAACATTTGTAGAACAAATATCACATCCAGAAATATTAACAAAAACTTGATTTATTACTGATTCCTGAGCCATCTTTTTAGCTGATTCTATACAAGACAATACAGAATAACTTGCAGGCTCCATATCAGTAATAGTACCACCACTGATTCCCTCAGCAGCCTTATACCCTATTCCAATAACTTCAGGACTGCTATTACGAGAAACTCTAATTATAAAACAAACTATTTTCGTAGATCCAAGATCTACAACAGCAAAAATACCCCTTCCTGGATCTGTGATAACAGCAGAATGTAACATACAATATACATGCTAAATGATTAAAATTTACAATATTACTACTCTAAATACTCAATGTTATATCCTTACAAAAGAATATCAAGCTTTTTTCAAATTTAAGCACACAAATAAAACTTAGTTGCAATATTTCTTATAAATATCATATTTAGTGTAAAAACTAACCAAACATTTTAACTATCACAACTAATAGCTCAAAAACTTAACATTTTTTTACATTTATAAGCAATAACATATATATCTTAAATATACATAATGCACTTCAAATATAAGAATTTTACCTATTTTTCAACAGAACATTTGCCATTAGATACATACAAGAAAAAAATGGTATTATTTCTAATCTTCCCATTAACATAAAAAAAGACAATAGGATTTTCACTGAAGGCAATAAATTATAATAGTTAGCACTTGGACCTATAACATGTCCCATACCAGGTCCCACATTGCTAAAAGTTCCAGACACTGCACTAAAAGCAGTAATAAAATCCACTCCACTACTAGAAACAATTGCACTTCCTATAAACAACAAAAAAATATATAGTGAAAAGAATAATCCTATATTACAAATGAAATCTTCACTTACACATTTTCTATTATATTTGACAGTACTTATTTGCGTAGGATATACAATATTACTCATATAAGCATGCAATGCTTTTACCAATAACACAATTCTATAGACCTTAATTCCACTATTAGTAGAACCGCTACAGCCACCTATTAGCATCATCAAAATACCAAAAATTGAGAAAAAATGCCAATTAGTATAATCACAATTTACAAGTCCAGTGGAAGTACTTAATGACACAACAGAAAATACAGAGTATCTCAAAATATCAAGAAAAGAATAACCTGACATTGTTTCATCAAAATAGCAATTTATTACAGATATCATTACAAAAAGAAAAACAATAATAGCAAAAAACACAATTTGTTCATCATAAAAGCACTGCTTTGTAATAATTTTCAAATACACCATAAAAGGACAAGAACTCAATAACATGAATATGACTGCTATAACTTCAATGTACACATTATTAAAATGTTGCAGAGAATTATCATAATTAGAGAAACCACCAGTAGATACAGTTGACATTGCATGACATATAGCATCAAATCCTGACATACCAGAAATCCAATATAGTATTGTACACGAAGCCATTAACATACAATATATAATAAAAATGTACATTGATGATCTAACAATTCCATATTTAAACTTCTTAGATTGCTCAGAGGATTCAGAGCGGTATAATCCATGTAAATTGTAAATTTTTAAGTAAGACAGTAGAAAAATACCACTTGTAATAATTCCCAGTCCTCCTATCGCATTCAGTAAAGCTCTCCAAATTAAAATTCCAGGAGACTGATTTTGCAAATCAGTTAATATTGTAGCTCCAGTAGTAGTTAAGCCAGATACAGACTCAAAAAAAGCATCTATGTAATGGAGATCACAGTCATAAATAAATGGTATTGCAGATATTACAGATAAAACAATCCATATAATCACTGTAACAATAACAACATTCATTTGTTTCAAATTAGATGGCCTTCCCAAAAAAATACATATCAAACTAAATAATACTACAAAAAGACATGTACAAAAAAAGTGTTGCCATACATAGCCAGTATAATAATTCACTATTGTTGGGATAAACATAAGAAGCGCAAAAATTAGCGAAAACACGCCAGTAATAAAAATTACGCTAAGTAAACTCTTATACATGATATATACTTTTATTTTAAACAGAATGTTAGTAAATTAGCAAATTTAAGAATCAGCAATAACACGCATTACAAAAACTTAACATTAACTACATTTATAAATGCGTAAATTTTATAAATATATATATTTTCTTTCTGAACTGTAATATAGAATCATTAATACATAATTAATGAGATTAAAAATTTAATCTCTGATAATCAAGACATACATATTACTAACCTTATTATCCAAATTATAATAAAACTAATAAATGAAGTACGACAATATCAAGGATACAAATCTTTACTAGAGCATAGTGTAATACACCAAGAAAATTCAAACAGATTATTCACAAATCTTTAGTAGTTATTACAGCAAAACTTACTATACATTAAGAAACAATTGTATCTCAAATAATAAAATAAATACCGCAACACAATAAAAGAACTGTAGTATTATACCAACTAAAGAAAAATCTTTGATATTCAGTAGGAACATAATTTTCAGAGAACACAAAATAAACATTAATAAAATCACTTCCTGAAATCAATAACATTTTTACCACTAGACTGTATAAAAACTCACAACTATAATAATGTCAGCCTGGAAAGGTGGCTGAGTGGTCTAAAGCGCACGCCTGGAAAGTGTGTATGCAGTAATCCTGTATCGAGGGTTCGAATCCCTCTCTTTCCGCCATTTGTTTTTATTAGTAAAAATTAATGAGAGATTTAAAACTGTTATTCCAAAAGAAAATACAAAACTTGAACGGTACTTATGCAGTTGCAGTTTCTGGTGGGATAGATAGTATGGTTTTGTTACATTTGTCAGCACAATATAGTAATTGTAATACTCCAATAATCCTGACAGTAAACCATGGATTGCGCCAAGAAGCAGAGCAAGAAGCGTTATTTGTATTTCAACATTCACAAAATTTAAACTTAAAATGCCATATATTAAATTGGCATGGCAAATTACCAGAAAGCAATATACAATCTTCTGCCAGACAAATAAGATATGGCTTATTATTGCAATGGTGTAATGAGAATAGAATAAACTATTTAATGGTAGCGCATCAGAAAAATGACCAAGCAGAGACTATTATGATTAGATTAGAAAGAGGTAGTGGATTAGATGGGTTAGCTGGTATGCAAGAATGTACATATCTAAACGGAATATGTATACTCAGACCACTTTTAAGCGTTAGTAGGATAGAATTGCTACAATATGCAAACCAAAATAATATTTCCTGGATAAACGACCCAAGTAACAACAACAAAAAGTATAAAAGAACACTATATCGTAATATGTTAGAAACTACAGATAACTCTGAAGTATTCATTAACAGACTTTATACTGCATCAACACATATAAAACGATCTTTAGATTGTATCTTACATTATGTAAGGGAAGCTACAGATCAATGCTTAGAATTCACAAATTTAGGACATATTAACATTAAATTGGATGTATTTTTAAACCTTCCAGAAGAAATATCATTAAGGCTTTTAACATATTCTATCATGACTATTGGTCAACAAAAATATAAGCCAAGATACAACAAGATCAACAGGATATTCTACAAAATACAAAACAATGAATTCAATTCAGCCCAAACTTTGTGTAATTGTAAAATTGTAAAAAACCAGAATAATACTATTTCTGTCATTAGAGAGGTATCAACTATCAAAGAACTAACTGTTACCTATCCTACAAATACACCAATAATATGGGATAACAGATTTAAAATAAGCATTGCACACCACAATGCAAACAGTCTCACTGTTTGTAGCTTAAATAACAGCAATATTCCAGATGATCTTAAAAAATTAAATAGGGAAGCTGTACGCTGTTTACCTGTATTAAAACACCAAAATAAAATTGTTGCTTACCCCCTACAAAATCATAACAAGAATGACTATATTGACATTAAGTCATACATCAGAATTGAAGAGGTATTGGTAAAACAACATCTTATCAATTTAACTTATAGTGAATTTATAAGCAAGGAGCCTTTACTATGAGAAAAATCATTGAAGGATTATCAATTTGGATTATAGTAATTGTTCTGGTTACTGCAGCATATGTCCAATTTAACGACAAAGTTATTAACGGAAACGTACTAAAATTACCATTCTCAGAATTCTTAAACAAGATTGATAATAATGAAATAGAAACTATTAACATCAGCGAACACAATATTACTGGAAGACTGAAAGACAGTTCTAAATTCCAAACAACTGGTGTAATATACGACAGTTTAATAAAAACATTACACAGTAAGCAGGTTACCTTTACTTTTTTACCTGAAGATACATTATTTGGAATATTAGGGAGCATATTGATATCTTGGTTCCCTATGCTGCTACTTGTCATAATATGGTTCATATTTCTCAAACGAATGCAAATAGGAGGTAATAGAACTATTAACTTCAGTAAATCACGTGCTAAACTGATGACTGAACACCGCAATAAAGTTACTTTTAACGATGTAGCAGGTATTGATGAAGCAAAAGAAGAACTAATTGAAATAGTAGATTTTTTAAAACATAGGCAAAGGTTTCAAAAATTAGGAGGCAAAATACCAAAAGGGTGCTTGTTAATAGGGTCACCAGGAACAGGAAAAACTTTATTGGCACGTGCAATTGCAGGTGAAGCAAATGTTCCTTTTTTTAGCATATCTGGCTCAGATTTTGTAGAAATGTTTGTAGGTGTAGGTGCAAGCCGCGTACGTGATATGTTTGAACAAGGCAAAAAAAATGCACCATGCATCATATTTATTGATGAAATAGACGCAGTAGGAAGACATAGAGGAATTGGTTTAGGCGGAGGAAATGACGAACGCGAACAAACATTAAATCAATTATTAGTAGAAATGGATGGTTTTGAATCTAATGAAGGAGTAATTATTATCGCTGCAACCAACCGTCCGGATGTATTAGATTCTGCACTTCTTAGACCAGGAAGATTCGACAGACAAGTCACTATTAGTATTCCTGACATTAACGGGCGAGAAAAGATCATTAACGTACACATCAAAAAAGTCCCTACAGCACCTGATGTAGATATCAGAACCATTGCGCGTGGTACTCCAGGATTTTCAGGAGCTGATCTTGCAAATTTAGTAAATGAAGCAGCACTAATAGCAGCAAGGCTGAATAAAAAAATCGTCACAATGAGTGATTTTGAATATGCAAGAGATAAAGTCATGATGGGAGCTGAAAGAAAATCATTAATGATGACAGAAGAAGAAAAAAAATTAACAGCCTATCATGAAGCAGGACATGCTGTTATTGCATTTTTTACAGCGGCATCGGATCCTATACATAAAGCAACAATAATTCCAAGAGGAAGAAGTCTAGGGTTAGTAATGAGGTTACCGGAGTCAGATCGTGTATCTCATACAAGAGAAAAAATGATCGCAGACTTAACAGTAGCAATGGGTGGAAGAGCAGCCGAAGAATTAATTTTTGGATACCACAAAGTAACAAGCGGCGCATCATCAGACATAAAACAGGCAACAGATTTAGTAAGAGCAATGGTCATGAAGTGGGGTATGAGTGATAAAGTAGGTCCGCTATACCATAGTGATGAAAAAAATGAAACTATCTCTAATAACTTAGCAAATTTGATAGATGAAGAAGTTAAATCCATAGTTACATCTGCACTAGAAAGAGCAAAAAGTCTTTTACATGAGCATTTAGAATCATTACATATAGTTGCTAAAAACTTACTAGAATTTGAGACTTTAACTGGAGAAGACATTAAAAATATAATTAATGGAAAAGAATTAACCAAAAATAATGAAGATGAATCTCAACCTTTAAAAAGATCATTTGCATCAAAAGAACAGTAACTTCACATCTGAATAAGTTACATGCATCACTTTACGTAAGGATGCATAAGTGAAAAATTCATATTTTTACTTATGTTAAATAATTCTATGCAGACACAAATAGTATATCTGTACTGAAACAAACACTACTACACCTAGAAATAATACACTACAATCACTACAACGTCATGTAGAACTTACAAAACTACTTTACCAACATCTTAATCAACAGAAACTTGTATGCACAATATCCACAGATGTAACAGACAAGTACCACCATTATATTATATAACCTGCACTTTAAACAAGTACATTCCTTCTAAAAAACTATTTTGCTACACAACAAATGTAACATAAAACTATACTCATTGAAGAGACCAATATGTACACAAATAACATGTATAAAATTAAATTTTACCTTTGCTGAATAACTTTTCAAACAAGAGTATTTATTATAAAACTAATAGCAGACACGAAATGCATATACCACACTCTACATATATTATATAGCGTTTCAGATATTTGAGACCAACTTTTCTAATTAATATGATAGACCTATATGTATAAGTTGATATTAACGCACATCAAACTAATACTATATATACATTGTGCACTTAAACAAGCACACTTGTACCAAAACAAATCATTACAGTTATGGATACACAATTTACAATACACTATAACCTTACAGATTACCGAAACTGCTTTATTAGCAATTTAAATCAACCTGAAAAATTGCAGCTATGCGCACAAATTGACATTATACACACAAGGCCACACTATACATATTGAATAACAATGTATTGAAACAAGCATATATTCCAAAAATTAAATACTACTCCACCATAAACATAAAAGCACAAACAATAAATCACATAATATTACACGCAATATCAATTTCTCTTTATTTCAATGTTAAACCCATTTGACAAGACCAGTTCTCATATACACATTAACACATATAAGACCAACAAACACTACTGAACTACTTCTTATTTAAACAAGTATGTTACAAAATTTAACACTACCGCTATAGATTACAAAATACATAATACACCATAAACTACTTAACATTATGCAGCAGCGTTACCAATTTTATATTCCTACAACTCTAAATTAAACTGAAAAGACAATTCCACATATGTACAAACTAACATACATAAGATCAACAAATACTACTGAATAATTTTGCACTTTAAATAAGCGTATTTGCCTTAAAAATTAAATACCACTTCTTAAATATAAGGCCATAACATACAGTAAACTATGAAATATCATCTAGTATTACTTTCCAATAACGTACAAGAATACTATCAAACGTACTATATACATACCATATTTACATTACCACAGCCTGTAATTCATTACATTATTGCTTATACAAGTTTGCACATCAACCAAAATATCACTAGATCATCAAGCATATGTAGGCTTATCATTCAAATATAACAGTACATTATTCTACATTTAATGACCTAGAATTTACAGCTTCTACACTCACATCTACACAATAAGTAGCAGGAAAAAGATCATTTCCGTTACTTTTTATATTTAAATACAAACCTTGTAATAGTGAGGCTCTTTGGCTACTTGAAGTAAATGGAGTTAATAATGGTGTGTTCATTACATGAGCCAAAATTATATTAATTTTAGTATATTCACACACTATATTACCTTTTCCATCAAAAGGCAACTGTGTCTTACAGACTAATTTAATTAGCCACAACTAACACTTTAAAAAACAAACACTAATACTCAAAACAACTTGTTCTTTCAAACCATAACTTATAAAAATTTTCTAAAATTACATAAAAACAACATCTTTAAATTGAAGATTTATCTTGCGTTTTAGCCAATTTTATAAAATAAAAACCCATAATTATCATAAAAATAGACAATAACTGTCCCATAGTTATTTGATCAAAAATAATATATCCAATTTGCGCATCTGGCTCTCTAACAAACTCAATAAAAAATCTTATTACACCGTACCATATACAAAAAACAGAACTCAGCATTCCTTTAGATGTTTTGATTTTTGTAAAAAAGAAAAGAGAATTCGTCACTACAAATAACAAAAATCCTTCACCAAAAGCTTCATACAACTGACTTGGATGTCTATAAAGTAGGTCACCACTTGCAGGAAAAGTCATTCCAATTTTCATATCGGTTACTTTACCATACAATTCACCATTAATAAAGTTCGCAATACGTCCAAAAAATATACCAACAGGTACAGCACATGCACCTAAGTCAAGAGCAGCAAGAACATCTATTTTATTCTTTCTACAAAAAATATACATACCAGTCATTACTCCAACTAAAGCCCCATGAAATGACATGCCTCCATTCCATAATTTAAGCATTTCAATAGGAAAGTGTATATAAAAATCCAGATTATAGAACAATATGTATCCGATTCTGCCACCAAGAATTACAGAAATCACCCACCAAGATATTACTGATTCATAACTTTCTTTGTTAAAAACTTGATATTTATCTACCTTTTTTATATACCAGTAAGCAAACATTATACCAAATACATATGATAAAGAGTACCATCTTATTTGCAAAGGCCCAATATTAAAAGCTACTTGATCTATAACCATAAAAATACACAAATTTTAAGTTTTAATAAGTATGAAACAAATGGTAAATTTTATCAACTTTTACTATGGCTGCTATATAACCTAGCATAAAGATTATATGCATAAATTTTCTATAACAATTAACCAGAATTATAGGAACCAATACTTTTATAGCAGTTGATACAATAAAGACTACTAATATTAATTTCTATAATATGGATACTAAATAGCAATAATATCCTGTAAAAAACACCTGATACTGTAAGTTACATAAGTCTTTTATAAACAATATGTTATACAATAATTATATAAGATTTATCTGGTAAACTACTCCTTAACTTAACAGCAACTACAACTTTTACATATATGTAAAGCTAACCGTATTTACAGTAATAATATAATCCATATATTAATATGTAAAATATAATTGTACTTTTCTTAAGTAATTTACAATAAAATTGTCTTACTAAATTTATTATATCCAACATCATTAAATATAATTTTAGTATATTTTATAAAAATATTCAATGATAGCTCACTATATTATTTATTTATTAATAAATGTTGAGCATAATATTAATATTCAACTTTAAAGAGAAAGGTGGTGATACAAAATATTCTTATTAGTGATGATAGTAATATAACAATATTTTTCACTGAAAAAAATGAAATAGAAAATTTTACTAAAATATTTACTGTACTAGATAAAAATAAAGCCGCTAAAACCCTATTCAACAATGAAGTGAACATACAATATCAAGACATGTCTGCTACATTAATTACCCCCACACACTTTGAGTTTAGTGACCTCAATAAGATAATAACACACATGCTACAGCATAGCTTTACAATCAGTACAAACATTATAGCACAATCTTTAGAACAAGGATGTAATATTTTAAAAACCAGCAATCTAGTTATTTGTAGATTCAATCATCAACCACTATACAGTATCAACATGAGTATTAGAAATAATACAATAATGCTACATCCAATATCTACACAATACTTTGACTTATCTTCAGAAGACAACAAAAAATTAATTAGTTCACTTCAAACACATACAAACACCAATGACATTACAATAGACAATAAACAAAATGCTATTTTAATATCAATTAACACTGTAATATACGAAGTACTACAATCACTTGTAAACATATTGATAAAAGTGCAAATCATAGAAGAAAATGATAAAGAAAAGATATTACAGCAATTGACTAAACTTGCTTTTCATGATTTCACATCCAATGAGCTACAAATAGTAAAGAATATAGCACAATACCCTACTGATCATCCCTTAAGCAAATATAAAAACATAGCTAAAAATGTAGAAAACATCTTCTCACATCTAGCAAGTGACAAATCACTTGACTCATGCTCTGCTAAACTACTACAAGATGCAATTAATAGTACAGGTGAATTTTCTACAGCACCACACATTATAATGCGTAGTTTTAACAAACTAAATAAAAATTTTCATGACCAAATACAGAACATAATCAACCAATCAGAATAATTGAGGCACTACACACATATTATCACAACTATCATCCACAATATAAAATTTAACTGATCACAAAACTAGAAACCATTCCTTAACTCTATTAATCTCTACAAAACACAATTAAGAATTCTGAAACACCTTCTACAATAACGCACACTATTATGCATAGTTTTAACAACCTAAACAAAAATTTTCATGACCAAATACAACACATAATCAACCAATCAGAATAATTGAGGCACTACACACATATTATCACAACTATCATCCATAATATAAAATTCAACTGATCACAAAACTAGAAACCATTCCTTAACTCTACTAATCTCTACAAAACACAATTAAGAATTCTGAAACATCTTCTATAATAACGCACACTATTATGCATAGTTTTAACAACCTAAACAAAAATCTTCATGACCAAATACAAAGCCAATTGGAACAATTGCAACACTACATACATACTATCACAACTATCATCCACAATATAAAATTTAATTGATTACAAAACTAGAAATTCTTTTTTTAAATCTCAATTTATTATTCTTACAAAATTTACACAAGTTTCATCTTTACTTAGGTTTAAGGATTTAAATCTTGAAAGTTACTCCTATCAATGTGCAAGTCATCAATACTAGCATTTGGTAGACCATCATTGCACTGCATATCACTATGCATTTCACCCTGTCGATTACCGACAGATTGACCTTGATGTAACGCACCAAACACTCCTGCATTATATGCATTAAAAAGAGCTAGACTTAAATCATCAATTATTTGGTAATCACATCCTCCTTCAAGTTTGACAGTTTTTATTTCATCAATTACATCAATATCTCTCTTCATAGACAAATAAGCTGTGGTACTAATACCCCCAAGTTTTAATGCTAAATCTCTATCTTGCTTGTAATACCGATTACACGCTAAAGCAATACTTAACACAACACCAGTAATAATAACCATTAAACCAGACATTACAGGTCCATAGCCAAATGTAATGTCCTTATACAGTAAAAATGCATGTACCATTAACATAAACCCTGCAAACACTAAGCAAAAAGCTGCACAAACTTTTGATAATGTAGTTTTAAGTGAAAGTAAGTAAAAACCTTCTACAAAAATTACAAAATATGATAATATAGAACAGTACAAAGCTACCTTTTCAGCTTTAACCAGATGACATGTCAATGCTATAATCTGTGAAAAGCACACAAATGCTAATACTGAAAAAGTCGTAATTCTTAATAACAGTTGTTTTTTAGAAAGTTCTTTATTATGCGCTACGAGAAGCAAATTATGTTTCCCACTTACATGTTTCCCTAAATCAGTAGGCTGTATATCACCGTCTTCACCTCTAACAACAAACCCTTTTGCCATGGCTGTTTCCATGATGCCATCAGTCATCATCTTGCGTCTGTCTTCATCAGAATTATTCACAATAACATCATAAAGACTATGTGATGTTTTCATATACACACGATATTGCCACGGAAGCAAGTTCACACTATATGCTGCTTCCCTTATGTCAATATTTCCAATATAAGATAATAAAAGTAGTGGAGGAATCAAAGGAATGCTAAGAGAAAGTACTGTAAAAATACATCTAATCACCTTTTCTTGAGTTGTAAGTAAAGACCATTTCTCAGAATATGATATTGCATCATATATCTTTTGTTTCAATGGTTTACTCTTTGGATCATACAGAACAGTTTTAATGCTGTCTTTAGCACCATCATCAAAACTACTACAAAAGTTTTTTTGACTGTTTAAGATAACATCAAGTAAATTACGTGTAGTATATCTACCAACAGAAGAAACAATCAAAACATGTTTATCACCATACCTGCGACTCACATCATAAATACATACACCATCACTCCCTGCAATTCTATAATCTGCACTTACTACTGGTATAAACCCTAATGAATTTACAAACTCTGCAACCTTCTTTATATCATTCTTATTACTAGAACGATGGACAAATACCCTACTTAGGAACTGTTCTCGTATACCCTCTTTTGCAGAATCAATAATACAAGTTGCTGGTGTAACATTACTTACCAAGTTACCTAAATGTAAAACACCTTTGCCCTGTATATAAAAAACAGTATTCCTTATATCATGTATAAACTTGCTATATGTATCATAATCATTACTATTCAGCATAAACACTAAAAGAACTATTACTTACTATAAGAATACGACATAATTCCTGATAACACATTAATTATTTAAGCATAGAAGTAAAAATTAACATTAAATATTTGCAGAAGTTCTTTCATGCAACACACATAATCACTTGCATTTTTTATATCACACTATAACTATACAAACAGAGCTTAAGAAGCAGTGATACAAGAATAATACTAAAATGCATTTACAATAGTCTTAAGACAGACATACCAACACTATTCTGAAGTACTGAAAATCTATCATTATAAGTTCATTTAGTGATTCAAAAAGATTTGAACAAGTGCTATACATAAATTTAACAGGAAAGTAAAATAACTTTCTGTAAATTTTACAAAACCCAGAATTATAATATCTAACTTAGTTAGAATAAGATTTCAAAAAATATTAAATTCAATAAAAATACACAGCAAAACACTGCCTTATTTTTTTTGAAGTGTTATAAAACCCAATGTAACAACAACTACAAATTAATCATGAGCATTAAAAGTAAAAACTTTACTACAATAAGGGCAACTAACTTCTTCACCAATTTTAACTATTAAATATACTTTTGGGTGTTCAATATAACCTGCATCATCCCCTTCACCATTACAATAAACTATTGTTACATTTTCCTCATCACTAGACATAAACAGCATTTCCAATAACTTTACAATAAATTATATTTTCAATGTTTTCAAATTAAATAATTTAATATATAAATCTATCAACATCTTTGTTAAAGTAATTGCAGAAAACATAGAACATAAAATACCTATTGATAATGTAATAGCAAAACCACTAATTGGACCACTACCTATTACAAACATCACTGCAGCAACAATTAATGTAGTAATATTAGAATCAAATATTGTTGACATAGCATTTTTAAATCCAGATTCTACAGCCCATCTCAATTTCTTTGTAGAACTTAATTCTTCTTTAATACGCTCAAAAATTAACACATTAGCATCAACAGACATACCTACAGTCAAAGTAATACCCGCAAGTCCAGGCAATGTGAGTGTAGCTTGAAGTAATGTAAGTACAGCAACAATAAAAATAATATTAAAAACTAACCCAACTACAGCTAAAACACCAAACATACGGTAAGAAAACATAATAAAAACAGAAACTGCTATAACTGATATTATCATTGCTAATCTGCCTTGCTTGATATATTCAGTACCTAAACTAGAACCTATTGTCTTTTCTTCTATTACCTTTAAAGGTACTGGTAAGGCACCAGACTTTAACAATATTGACAATTCTTTTGCAGTTTCAACAGTAAAATTACCACTAATTTCACCACTTCCAGTTAGAATAGGCTCACGTATTATAGGAGCAGTAAGTACTACACCATCCAACACTATAGCAAATGGTTTGTTAAAATTTTCTTTTGTAATTTTAGCAAACTTCTTAGCTGCTTCATTGTTTAATTTAAAATGCACAATAACATTACCAAGACTATTTATACCAGATGATACATCTACTAAAGAATCTCCACTAATTTCAACTTTTTTTAATATAGGATAAGTATTACCATGATTATCCTTAAGTAAAACAGTAGTTAAAGAATTAATCGATGATAACTGCTTCACATCTTCCAGTAAGTGAAATGTAAGTTTTGCTGTTTTACCTAATAAAGTTTTAATTTGACTAGTATCATGTACTCCAGGAACTTGCAAAGATATTCTATCTTTACCGTGACTATTTATAATAATTTCTTTTGTACCAGATTTGTCTAATCTACGCCTGATATTACTAATAGCATCAGATATAACATTTCTCAACAATTCTGACTTATAACTATCGTAAAAGGATATTACAACACAATCTTCTTGCTCAGATACTCTAACGTTTTTATTGTCAAATAACCTTACTTTATCAAAATTCTTACTATCCTTTAGTACCAATACCAGCTTATCTTGTCTTACATCAAATTTACTATACTCTATCCTTTTACTCAATAAGAATTCATTCAGCTCATCATACAGTGCATACATTCTTTCTTTTAAATACTCTTTAAAATCTGCTTCCAATAATAAATAAACACCACCTTGCAAATCCAAGCCCAGATTAACTTTTTGTTTGGAAAGTAAAAACTTACTATCAATAAAATTAGGCAATACTAAATATATAGCAAGTACACACAACAATGAAATAACTATAGGCTTAATTTGTAACTTAGAAAACATATCATCCACTAAACATATCCTGCAATTATATTATATTATCATAACAAACAAAATACTTTATATTTCTAATACAAATTATCTCTACAATTACAGAATCACTCAAATATATTGTAAAACTAACAGCACCACAATTACACTATTTTGATAAGATTATATTACCAGCTTTTACTAACTGCCTTATTGAAGCTAAAACTTGCGTTTTCATTTAACCATACAATACATTAAATTTTAGACTTACTATATTACATGCTCATAAAGAACAAACACCTAACACACAAACAAAATTTAGCACTGTAATAAACTAACAGTAGTAGACCAACATCTTAAAAATCAATATCTATAAGAATAATATTATGCCAACAAGTGATAATTTATATTTAAAAATTTCATACAAAATATAAATAGATATCTAAGCTAAAAATATAACTTATCTTGATAATAACAATGCTATTATAATTACCGTCGCAGTATTCTTTTAAAGGATACTTAGCAAGGATTATACTTACCTATTCATCTCAGGATTATACTAAGAACCTCAGTAAATATTACTTGTACCCACAACAATTTCAGTACAATTATCACTATATGTCATAGCCACATCTTTTTTAATGCACGTTTAGTAAATTGATCATTTAATATCTATTCCTACTTAACTTAAAGTCAACATCGATTGTCAAAACTGCTTTTATAAAATTGTCATTATAAGCTTTACATTGCTATTACATGCATTATTTTTTGAAATACATACTCAATGAAAATTATTAAACTCTAATACAAGAAAAACTTAAGTAAACATCTTAGCTAAAAACATAACTTACTTTCATAATAACTGTAATCATAAGGATCAACTCTCACATTGTCACCACATGCTATGCATGAACCATTTTTTTGAAAAGTATATTTAGAAAAATTATTAGATTGTAAATCTATTCTTTGCAATTTTCCCACTAAACTATCTGCAACTCCCAATAAATATTTCATAACTTCTGCAGCTGCAATACTACCTACCACTCCTACCGTTGGCCCCAATATTCCAGCATTAGCACAATTTAAATGCGAACTCATATATTGACACTCAAAAAAGCATCTCAAACAAGGCTTACCATGAGGAAAAATTGTTAATATCTGCCCAGTAAATCCAATAGCTGCACTATGCACTAAAGGCTTACCAATTAAAACAGCTGCATCATTAAGAAACAATTTCGTAGCTAGTCGATCTGTACAATCTACAATTATATCTATATTCTCAAAAATCCTTTCAAAATTTTTAGGAGTAACAAAACCATTTAATATTCGAATATTAACATCAGAGTTAAGTGACTTTACAAATTCTTGAGCTTTTGCAACTTTACTTTGATTAACATCTTTTTCTTTATAAATCACTTGCCTATTAAGATTAGACAACTGGACTGTATCATTATCACATAACACCATATGACCAATACCACCAGCAGCCAGTAAAGGAATAACTATACTACCTAATCCACCACATCCTACTACTAGTACACAACTACTATTTAATTTATTCTGACCCACTTTCCCTATCTCTGGAATAAGAATTTGTTTCTTATAACGGTCAAACACTAACTATTCCTGCAAATACCTACTTCCCGGCATAGAGACAGGTATTTGTCGCAAATATTCTGGAATGTCCTCATCAACATAACTTTTAATATTTAACTCAACTAAACTAATTATAGGGAAAGGAAGTTTAATATCTCTACTACGTTTAACTAAAGCTGCACCTGCAACAACAGTACCACCATTTTTCTTTACACAATTCACCACTTCCATAGAAGTTTTTCCAGTCGTAATTACATCTTCTACAATCAAAACTTTACTTCCTTTTTGAATTTCAAAACCACGACGTAATACAAAAGCACCACCGACACGCTCACAGAACATATTACTAATACTCAATTGTCTAGCAATTTCATAACCAATAGTAATAGCACCAACCGCTGGAGCAACTATCAAATCTATGTTTGGTAAAACCCTATCAATTTTTTTCGCAAGTAAAGCACAATATTTTACTGCAAGATTAGGATTTTCAAACACTCGGGCACACTGCACGTATGTATCACTATGCAACCCAGAAGATAACACAAAGTGACCATTTATTATTACCCCAATTCTAGCAAATTCATCATATATAGAATCACTATTTAACAAATCTACTTCCATACCACACCTTAAAAAATTGCTTCTTCTACTTCATGAACATTATCACTAACTTCTGCATTGAAACAACTAACATCATTATCACTTGCTAACATATTCCTTATTTTCTGTTCTATTTCATCTGCAGTAGTATAGTTGGTTTTAAGATAAGATTTTGCATTTTCCTTGCCTTGACCAAGTCGTATACCATTATATGAATAATATGCACCAGCTTTTTCAACAATATTAAGTTTTACACCCATATCTATAATTTCACCAACTTTTGAGATTCCTTCATTATACATTATGTCAAAATCCACTTGTTTAAAAGGAGGAGCTACTTTATTTTTAACAACCTTTACCTTGGTTTGATTGCCAACAATCAAGTCTTTATCTTTAATTGCACTTACTTTGCGTATATCCAACCTCACAGAACTATAAAATTTCAAAGCATTTCCACCAGTAGTGGTTTCAGGATTTCCATAAACTACACCTATTTTCATACGTATCTGATTAATGAAAATAAGCACACAATTTGCTTTTGATACAATAGAAGTTAATTTTCTTAAAGCATGACTTAACAATCTTGCTTGTAAGCCCATATGCTGATCACCCATATCACCTTCTATTTCCGCTCTAGGAGTTAATGCAGCAACAGAATCCACCACTATTACATCAATAGCACCTGAACACACTAAATATTCAACTATATGAAGCGCCTGTTCACCAGTATCAGGTTGAGAAACAATCAAATCACCAGTATTTACACCCAATTTACGTGCATACATTATGTCCAAAGCATGTTCAGCATCAATAAATGCACAATTCCCACCTTTTTTCTGCGATTCAGCAATTACATGCAAAGCAAGAGTTGTTTTACCAGAACTTTCAGGTCCAAAAATCTCAATAATTCTGCCTTTAGGAAACCCACCAATACCTAAAGCCGTATCAAGTGCAATTGACCCTGTAGAAATACTATCTATTTTTTCAATAGCACCCTGTTTTAATTTCATTATTGCACCACGACCAAAAGCTTTTTCAATTTGACTGATCGCATTATCCAATGCTTTTTGTCTTTCTTGGTTTAAATTTTTACTATCAGACATAATTAAATTTCATAAGATCTAAAGAAAGCTAAACATTCTTAATATTAATTGTCAAGCCCTAAATCATGACACTATTTATTACAAATATGGCAAGACAAATATAAGCAGCAAAATTTTAATATTTCAAAAAAAATACCGAAATAGTACTCAACTTATCAATAATATACATTATAGCTTTTATATTAGTAATGGTTTAAATAATGCCTTTACCATTAATACTATAAAGCAAATTGGAAGTGTGTGCATTCATTAATGTTTGTTAATTGATATGTGTAGAGCATTATAAAAAATGTGCAGGATAAAATAATTTGTACAATCTATGTTGTTGTGATGTAACACAAGAGAACGAGTGTGGCGAAAAAAATATATATTTAATGTAGCAGCTTTAGGTAACAATAGTGTAGGATTTATAACTTAATTTCTATAACATGCTACTTACATTAATCCAACATTGAGTAATCATATCTATGTAACAAAATATTATGGTAGATAACCATTTTACCATACTGACCCTGAATATATACAATTAATACCTCTTTTGAAATATCACAATACACAACAAAGCAATTTACTTTCAACTTCACAATATAAATTCTAAAACTTATCATCCAAATTTAGAAAATTCACTATATCCCTTGAAGTTTTTTTCCACAAATCAAAACTACCTGCAACATAATGCTGAACATATACTGACTTACCTGTATATTCATAAATAAATTTTACAATATCATCAACATTAGAGCTACTTTCATCTTTAATAGCTAGCACTACTTTTACACTCATACCAGACAATACACGTAGTGCTGTTAATGTATGACTTATACTACCTAAATAAGATCCAACAACCAAAATTACTTTGATATTCAAATCACATATTAAATCTAAACAAGTTTTGTCATCTGTAATGGGTGACATAACTCCACCAACTCCTTCTATGAACAAATTATCATAAGACTGACTAATGCAGCGGTAACAAAACGTTAAAATTTTACTATAGCTCAATCTAATATTTTCCAACTTGGCAGCTATATTAGGAGCATGAGGATAGGACAACCTCCAAGGTGAAATTCTTGCTATATTATTACTACTACACTCAATATTTAAACTACATAGTATTTTATATGTATCATTATTTAAAACATCAGTATCATTCCATCCACTAATAACAGGTTTTATTGCGTGTACTACTTTACCACTCTTAATCAAATGCCAACATAATGCTGTCGTAACAAAAGTTTTTCCTACATCAGTACCAGAAGATGTAATAAAATAAGCTGACATTTCATACATCAAACAATATAATTCATTGAGTGTATATTATATAAACACAATTCACAACTTTTAGAAACAAGGACAATTTGATTATGGCAGATACAAACAATAATGGATTTTTTAACAATATCAAGAAAGGCTTATTCAAAACTTCATCAAAGTTAAGTGATGGCATAAAAAAAATTTTTTCTAGTGGAAAAAAAATTGATCAAGAAACATTAGAAGAGTTAAAAGAATTACTCATTACAGCAGACGTCGGATATGAAAATGCCTCACTACTTACACAAAAACTTTCAGAAATAAAATTTAACGAAGTAGACTACAGCACAGTAAAACAAAAATTAGCAGAATCCATAGAAGACATTTTACTACAAGCTGAAAAACCCTTGTCTATCAACAACAAACCACATGTAATTATGATATGTGGTACAAATGGAAATGGTAAAACAACAACTATAGGAAAACTAGCACATAAGTTCAAAAATGAAGGAAAAAAAGTATTAGTTGCAGCATGTGATACATTCCGTGCAGCAGCTACTGAACAATTAATAGTATGGTCACAAAAAGTAAACTTTCCAGTAGTAACAGGCAACCAAGGCGCAGATGCTGCAAGTATAGCATATCAAGCAATGCAGCAAGCTTTAAATGATCAGGTAGATGTTTTATTAATTGACACAGCTGGAAGATTACATAATCACAAAAATTTAATGGAAGAACTAGCTAAAATTAAGAGGATCATAAGTAAACATGACAATAATGCACCTCATAATGTCATACTAATATTAGATGCAACAACTGGTCAAAATGCCATTAATCAAGTTGAAGCTTTCTCCCAATTTGTAAACATTAGCGGATTAATCATGACTAAATTAGATGGCACAGCAAAAGGTGGAGTAGTAATAAAAATAGCACAGAAATATAAGCTCAGTATTCATGCAATTGGAATTGGTGAACATGTAGAACAGCTCCAAGATTTTTCAGCAAAAGAGTTTGCTATAGGATTACTTGACATAGAGAACACGTGACATTACACATGTTATTTTATAAACAATCATAGTAATCACAACAACCAGTATTACATAGTGAAAAATCCAGGTTGATTGTCGTACAAATACAGTTTTTCCATTTTCACAACATCTATATTTCTTTTATCCATATTAAAAAGTAACTGATTAACATGTTCATTAACAATTTTATCACCTTGAACTTTCATATAAAACCTACAACATATTTGGTCTATATAAGAAAGGTTTGAATTAGAAGATTCATCAGGCCAAATTTCCAATCCTTTACTATGAATTAGTACAAGCTCCAATTTATCATGTGTAACACTTTGAATATTACTAATCAATTGCTTTAAATTTAAATCTGCACTATCACAACTAATATTTAGATCTACTCCAACAAGAACTTTAGTAGTGTAAGATGGTTTATATGTATAAGACACACCTGATTCACCTGAATTATTTTGAAGTATAGATTTTGGCAATTGAGAAGGAGATTGCCCAAAATTATCAATAATTGCCTTGGCAAAACCCATAGTAGAAACTTTTCCTTTACTGAACTGACTTTGGTAAATATCTGCAGTATGCATACCATCTTCTAAAGTTTTAAGGAATGCATTATATATCAACTCTGCCTTATCAAACTTCTTTAAATAAACTAACATTTGTATAGCTGCATTTAGCAAGCCAGAAGGATTAGCTAGGTTTTTCCCAGCTATATCCGGAGCTGATCCGTGTACTGCTTCAAACATCGCATAATTATCTCCTATGTTAGCACTACCAGCAAGACCTATAGAACCCGATAATTCAGCAACTATATCAGATACAATATCACCATAAAGATTAGTAGTAACTATAACATCAAAGTTTTCCGGGTTGGCAGCTACCTTTGCCATACCAATATCAACAATGTAATGATCTGATGTAATATTGGGATAATTTTCTGCAATTTTTGAAAAAGATTTATGAAAAATTCCATCTGTCATTTTCATAATATTATCTTTTATCAAACAAGTAACCTTTTTTCTATTATGAACAGCAGCATAGTGAAATGCATAATTACATATCCTTTCCGATCCCGACCTTGTAATCACTTTTGAACATTGATATGTATCATTCGTTAACCTATGCTCTATACCAGTATAAGTATCTTCTTCATTCTCCCTAATTATCACTACATTGAGATTAGGATATTTTGTTTTTATTACAGGATGATAAGAAATACATGGTCTAATATTCGCATACAGTCCTAATTTTTTCCTCAATGTGACATTAAGGCTCTTATGACCTCGTCCCTGTGGGGTCATGGTAGGAGACTTAAGTAATACTTTCGTTCTAAAAATAGAATCCCAAGATGAAGGAGCAATACCAGAAGACCATTCCTTTTTATATAAATTATGTCCTACTTCTATAGTTTCTATAACTAAACCTGACTCTGCTTCACTCAAGATTAATAGTACAGCTTCCATAATTTCTGGACCAATACCATCTCCATAAGCAACCGTGATTGGGATTGACATTATATTTCTTCCACGTTCAACAACAATTCAATAATAATAATGACTATGCAAATCTGATTATATAAACAATGTAACATTAAAAACAATAAAAATATATTATATTAAGTACATAGCCATACAAAGCATTTATAAATTTTCTTATCTATTATCATCCAACTAAACTTTGACTAAAAACTACATTTCAAATTTAGTGCACATAACTCTCATTAGCAATATACAAAACAATATGATATCAAATATATCTATAGCAAGCATAAAATAGCAATGCTATAATACAAATTTTTTAATTAGTGTTATATGCTACATTGCAATTTAGAAAACTCAGATTATATTGGAGTAACAGGTGCATTGTGGAAGCCTTACAATGTAAACTTGCGTGATATCTTGACAATTAAACAAAAATTTTGTCTATCAGAGATTGCTGCAAGGGTACTATCAACACGAAAAATAAGTATAGAAGAAATTCATGATTTTTTATATCCTACACTAAAAGTATTGCTACCTGATCCTTTCCATCTTTTAGACATGGACAAAGCAGTGAATAGGATTTGTGAAGCAATATACAACAAAGAAAAAATAGTAGTCTTCGGAGATTATGATGTTGATGGTGCAACATCATCTGCATTAATAAAACAGTATCTCACACAAGTAGGTGTACCTACAACAATATATATTCCAGACCGTATATGCGAAGGATATGGCCCAAACACTCAAGCACTTCTTAAATTAAAAGAAATTGGCAACAGTTTATGCATAACTGTCGACTGTGGAACTATAGCACATGAACCAATATCTGCAGCAAAATCAGTAAATTTAGATGTAATAGTTATTGATCACCATATAGGCATGAATACACTACCAGATGCAATTGCAGTGATTAACCCTAACCGGTTAGATGAAAATTCTCCATATACATATCTAGCAGGAGTTGGTGTATCATTTTTAATGCTTGTAGCATTAAACAAAACCTTAAAAGAAAAAGGATTTTTTACAAATAACTATGAACCAAACTTAATAAACCACCTAGATTTAGTAGCTCTTGGAACTGTATGTGATGTTATGCCTATTATTGGATTAAACAGAGCTTTTGTAAAACAAGGACTAAAAATCATTGCAACAAGACAAAATATAGGTCTTAAAGTTCTGTCTGATGTTATTGGATTAGAAGAAAAACCAAATGTTTATCAACTAGGCTTCAGCATAGGACCACATATTAACGCAGGAGGAAGAGTCGGTAATGCAAGTCTAGGAGCAAGATTGTTATCAAGCAATAATGAAGAAGAAGCCTTAGAAATTTCAGAAAAACTACAAAATTTCAATTTAGAAAGAAAAGAGTTAGAACATCAAAGTTTTAATGAGGCAGTAGAACAAGTAGAAACTTTTATGTCAACAAATACAAATTTAATTATTGTTTCAGGAAATTGGCATCCAGGAGTAATAGGCATAGTAGCAGGAAGGCTTAAAGATAAATTTTTTCTACCAAGTATAGTAATTTCACTAGATAACGGCATTGGTAAAGCAAGTGCTAGATCAATACCAGATGTAGATTTAGGTGCAGCTATTTTATCAGCAAAGCTAGAAGGAATCATCACTGAAGGAGGAGGACATGCAATGGCTGCTGGTTTCTCTATAAATGAAGATAAGATTAAAACATTATACGAATTCCTTTCACAAAGATTTCACAACATAAATAAACAAAAAGTATTTAAAGTAGATGGTATTATTACTGCATCAGCAGTCAATCTGACTTTATGGAAAGAGCTACAATTTTTGGAACCATTCGGCATAGGTAATCCAGAACCAAAATTTGTTTTAACAAATATAAAAATAAAAAACCCAGAAATTATAGGAGAGAGCCATATAAGATGTTTAATTTATGACAACAAAACTTTTATAAAAGGTATCTGTTTTAGATGTGTAGACACAGCATTAGGGTCAGCTTTGTTAGAACGTACTGCAGTTATGTTATTAGGCAAAATTAGTGTCAATTATTGGAGAGGTAATGAAAATATACAGTTCATAATAGAAGATGCAATTACAAAAAACTACTAAATTTAAAATTCACTGTAGCACAAAACACATTGCAGCAGAACTAATTTTTAAAAGAATTTAAATAATTCACATGAACTAGCACTATATAACACATAAGAACCATTTAGTAGCTTGTTAAATTTACAATACTAATTCCATTCAAACCCATATATAAAAACAAAAGTGTGTATACCGCAACAGTTAAATTCCAGTAAACACTAAAACTTAATAGATACTATAATTATATTAGAAACTCCAACAGCTATCTTTTATAATCTACAACCAGAACACTAAACATATACAAAGATACTGAGCATACCCGACAAATTCATTAGACTATTCCATCAAAATCACATAAAAAAACAAAAGTGCAGAAATTACAATAGACATATTTTTATTTTATATTTAAGCATTAAAATACTTAACAGATGTTATAACAGCATCAGCAGCAAACAATAAAACAAGATTATCTAGTACACATAAAAAAATCTTTTCAACAAAATTAAGCTTTATCTTTTTATAATTTACAACACTAGAACACATAGCACATGTAGATACTAAGTAGGTTTGTTAAATCTCTATTAGACTGTTTCCATCAAAACCATACACAGAAATAAAAGCATAGGCTTTATGATAGCTATACTCTTATTTTATTAAGCATCAAAAATTTAGCAGACGTTACAATTTATACCCAGGAGTTCCAACACAATAAAATACTTTTGAAGACACTAGTATCTTTATTTGGTAATCTATAGTTATTATAATACTGATTAACTTTCTAAATTACAAAGTTCACTCAAAACTATGCAACAAGCACAAACTATATAAATAACTACATTTTCATTCTTATGTAAGTATTAAACACTCAACAGATGCTATAACAGCACTAGCAGTTCTCAAACAATAAAACAAATTTAATATACATAAGAAAATCCTTTCAACAAAATCAAGCTTTATCTTTTTATAATTTACAACACTAGAATACTTAACACATGAGCAGATACTGGATAGGGTTGCTAAATCTCCATTAGACTGTTTTTATTAAAGTTACACATAGACACAAAAGTGCATCACGCAATAATTGCTACATTTTATTTTAGTAAGTATTGAAAGCTTAATATATATTATAACGATATTAGAGGGTTCAACACAATACAAATAAAAGTTGTATCATAATTAATCAAAAAAAACAATACAATACTATCAATATTTATATTAACATTTTTCTATTTCAATAATCCAATGTTATAAATGTACGAAAACTTTATAAATAATTATGATATACTGCTAATCATAAATGCAGTAAAAAAATTTCAAGGAGACATCAGGCTGGTAGGTGGTTGTGTAAGGGATAATATTTTAGCAAGACAAACTACAGATATCGACTTCGCCACCACTTTATTACCCAACCAAATCATAGAATCTCTTACTGCAGCTGATATTAAAACCATTCCAACAGGCATTAAACATGGTACAGTAACAGCCATAGTGAACAATACAGCATATGAAATAACTACACTAAGATCAGATATTAATTGTGACGGAAGACACGCTGAGGTAAAATTCACAAACAATTGGCGACAAGACGCTTCAAGACGAGATTTTACTTTTAACGCTTTATACTGTGATGAACAAGGCATAGTATATGATTACTTTTCTGGTATCGAAGATTTAGAAAAAAAACAGTTGAATTTTATTGGAGACCCAGAGATTAGAATAAAAGAAGATTATTTACGCATACTTCGAGCATTTAGATTTTATACTTCTATATGTAGCCAAAATACATTAAGTGATCAAATTATTTACTGTTGTACAAAATACTCGTCTTGCATTAACAACTTGTCCAAAGAACGCATTCGTGATGAATTTTTTAAACTTTTATCTCACACAAACTTAACTAATACATTAAAAATTATGCAAAAATGCCAAGTATTAGAAAAAATCATCCCCTTTGAAATCACACCAGACATAATGTCATCTGATATTCTATCAAATGCAGATCCATTAACAAAACTAGCAGCCTTATTAAGAACAAACAAATGTTCATTAGAAAAAATTAAAGTCTCACTCTGTTTATCAAATCATGATCAAAAAATACTCGCTCTACTATTAAATAATAATTTGGAACTTCCAATTTCAACTATTGAACAACAAAAATACATTAACAAGCTTGGCAAAAAAGTATACTGCAACTTAATGAAAATAAGGCACGCAGAATTAAACTTAAATTACCACGATCTAGCACAATACATTGAATATGCAGACAAATTTATTATTCCAGAATTTCCCATTTCTGGAAAAGACTTGCTCAATATAGGATATCAAGAAGGAAAAAACCTTGGTAAGATTCTAAAAAAAATAAAAGATTTGTGGGAAGATAGTTCATATCAACTCACAAAATCTCAACTATTAGACCACGCTGAGGAATTATTAGAAAAGTAAAAATTAGCTTACAACACTTAAAAAACTATTATGTACATGCATAAGAAAAACAAAGCGAACTACAATACGCAATAAAACAAAAATACATGATCATCTAATTAAAAACTTTATAGACAGAGCACACAACAATATAAACTTTCAAATACTTAAGCTTTTTAAAATAACATTCAACTGTAATACAACAGCACTTAGCAATTACTAAGATTTATCAATATAGCATACAACTTTTGCTTTTTTATCACTAACGCACTTATTAATAAAACATGTTTAACACAGAAAGAAAACTATAATAAGCTAAGTACCTACAGGATTCATTGCTTTAAATCATATAAAAAAGCTTATCTATACATCTACAAACACATAGAAATCTCTTGTTACACTGCACAAAAACTCACCACATAAATATTGAGAATAAGTTAATTAATTTGATATACACTAATTACTTTAATGATAAAAGTTCATAATCACTAAAGAAAAACCTTATTTCTCTTATAGCATTATCTAAACTATCTGAGCCATGAACACAATTTGCATCTATGCTCTCAGCAAAATCTCCTCTAATAGTCCCAGGGTTTGCTTTTTTAGGATCCGTAGCACCCATCAGTTCTCTATACAAGCTTATAGCGTTTTCCCCCTCTAATACTTGAACAACTATAGTACCAGATACCATAAAATCAACTAGATGGACAAAAAAACTCTGTGATTTATGTATTTCATAAAATTTCTCAGCTTGAAAACGTGTCAGTAGGCACATCTTTTGCATAATTATTTTAAGACCTGAATTCTCTATATATGAATTAACCTTCCCAGTAATGTTACGTTTTACCACATCTGGCTTTAATATAGATAAAGTTCTTTCTAACAAAATAATCCCCCTACACAGAAAAAAACTGAACTTAACATTTTAATGCAGATTATCAATTCAATCAATATAAAAAGTCAGGAAAAAGTATATTATACTTCATAAAGCATAATATGTTATTTCTGATATTACACAATAAATATTCTAGTTTAACCAACTCAATAGTATATATCCATTAAATAACTATTGCATTCACTCTATGCATGATTTATCTTACATAATGTTGCTTTATTATAGGAAAAAGATTATGTCTATACATGCAAAAAACAAACAAAACAAACCAGAATATGCCAATGAAATAAAAGCACATGACCCTCTAATCGAAGATTTGATAGAAAAAAACATACAACAACACAAGTTTACAGGGGAAGGAATAAGACTTGATGTAGATGACTATGTTGCAAAAAACTTCAAGAAAGAAGGTGCTGAATCTACAAAAGAATCAAAAAGCGCAACAAAGGTTAGACCACATCCAGTTGATGAGTGTGTTGGAAAAGAGATAAAAAGACAACGCATCATGAGAGGTATGAGCCAAAACCAGCTTGCAAATAAATTAGGAATTACATTCCAACAAGTACAAAAGTATGAGAAAGGAACAAATCGTATAGTAATTAGCAGATTATATCAGCTTGCAAGTGTACTTAATGTTGAAGTAAGAGATATCATGTTAAAATTACAAGAAGATCTAAAAAATATCTCATGTGACAATACTATCACACATCCACATGCATTAAGAGACAACGAGGAAAAGTTCTTACCAGAGTTTAATGATAGCAAAATAGACAGCAAAGAAGTTTTAATGATGGTCAGAGCATACACTTGTATAAAAAATGAAAAAGTACGTAATATAATCTATAATTTAGTTAAGGCACTATCATTAGATAACAAATCATAAATCAACATTGTACAGCTCATTATCTAAGCTATACTACAAGAATTATTAATAGTTTAGTAGGTTTATTATGTTTATACAATTATATTTATAATTTATTGTGTACGTGTTGATTGTGATATGCTAATAAGTGTTTATTTAAAAACATCAGCACAAGAGTAAATTAAATTATGCATGTTACGTAATACATTAGATTTACATATATTAAAGTATTATTTTTGACTTAAAGCATGGTTTTTATTAATATGAAGTTATTATGTCATTTGGATAATATTATGATTAAATTCTCAGCTATAGGAATTGTTTTTTCTTTTATAGCATTATTTGCATCTAATGCTTTTTCATCACCAGTTCCTATTGACTTTTCAAATGAAAGTGAGATGGCTGGTTTTTACGCAAGTGCACAATACAACATAGGTTTTCCTAAATTTAGTCCAATCTCTGCAAAGTACAAAACAGATGAAAAGTCAGAAAAAGAATTAACTTTATTTAGCTTAAAAGAAGAAATTGAAACAATAGATCTAAAAAAAGCAGAAGATTTTAAAAAGGGTTACAGTCCTGTATACAACAGAAGTTACACAGGGTTCTCTGGAGCTATTGGGTACTCAGGAGGTGGACTCAGAGTTGAGTTAGAAGGATCATTTACAAGATTTGATGTTGACAAACAAAAATATAAAAACCCTGATGGTCATAGGTATTTTGCGTTAAGCAAAGACTCAGAGATTAAAAGCAGTGATAACCCACCACCACCAAAGGAGAACAATTACGTAGTAATGAAAAACGAAGGATTTAACGCCATTTCTTTAATGTTTAACGCTTGTTATGACATGATCATTGGTAGTTCTTCTATAGTACCAAATGCCTGCATTGGGATAGGACAAGGAATAATCAAGTTTTTAGGTGGTACAAATATCCACACTTTATTTAAAGCTAAATTAGGTTTAGGACTTTTAATTTCACCAAAAACTATTCTATTTGCAAATGGATATTATGTAAAATCCAAGGATAATGCTTTTACTAATTTATCAGTCCAATATCCAGTTGAAATTTCTGCAGCACCAAAGCATATAGATCCTACAGTTTATTTTAATGCAGATAATTATGGTTGCGAAGTTGGTCTGAGGTTTATCTTATAACTTTCTACAAAAGTATAAGCTTTAGTATTTAAGAATTGCTAAAACTAAAAGTTAATTACTGTGTTAGTTATTATGTGATATGTGGCATAAGATATTATGTTATTTAACAAATTTACATAGTAAAATACGGTAAATAATCTAAATACTAAACATCTAAGTAAAGTTGGATTGAACATTTTCTAAGTTTAAATAATGCTTAGCATATTGTTTTTATTATAAAAAACAACAAGTGACACTACTAGTATAACAATTGTCATTATCAACATGCACAAAACATCTCAATGATAAATGTTATTATGACAAAGTTAAGTTGCTAAAATTCAACTGTTTTCAACACATGTCTTTATAATGCAAAAATCTGTTCTCTTTGATAATAAAACAACTATTTTTACTAACTTTAGATAATAAATTTCCTATGTGTTATACACACATTACTAATAATACAACATTAAAACCACACTGTATTTCTGTTAACACAAGAATCACATGTACCAACTACTTAGAGATATTTCAAATAAATACATCCATTACTTAATTGTATTTGACAATTTTTTTAGTCAAACATTTTTTTCTAATATAAGCAACTATTGCAAATTGCTATATGTCATACTTTCAATAACATTCAAACCATTTCATAAAATATAATAATTAGTTTTGTTGACTTAATTCATTTTTAGTATATTTACTTATAGTTGTAAATGTGTAGTTACTTGAAAATTATTAAGGTTTAGGTGCATGAATAATAAATTTTTCCTTTTGTATATTGCATTAATATTATTTACATCACATGTTTCTTCAGCATTGGTTCTAAACGATCACAATTCTGTATATTTTGGTATTCAATATAAACCAGCCAGGAATCATCTATCAAATCTTCTTATAAAAGAAAATACAAAAGCAAGTGATCCAATAAAGACTATAGAAGTGCTTGCATTGCAACATGATAAAACAGATGACCCACTGACCGCTATTCAAACAATAGATAACTTTAACATAAAATACGATCCACATTATGAGAACAATAGGTTAGGTTTTTCTGCAATATTTGGCTACTACTATAATAAAAATTTCAGAATAGAATCAGAGATTTTTCATGAAGTTTTTCACTTAAAAAATGAAGGATATAAAAGAGTTGGATTCGAAAAATATTTTGCACTAAAGTTTAAACAACCAACTACACAGCAGTATACACATGTTACTTTAATAAACAATGGTATTTCAACTACTTCAGCTTTAATTAATGCTTGCCATGATGTACTTACACGCGCACATAATATAATAACATACTCATGTTTAGGGTTTGGAATAGATATAGTAGATTTTCTAAGTAAATACACTACAAAGTTTTCATATCAAGCCAAGCTAGGGGCTAGTTACACTATTTCTCATAGAACATCAGTCTTTACAGAGGTTTACTATCATGGTTTATTTGGTAAAAAATTTGAGCAGCTTCCTCTAAATTATACGCAACAAGAGCCTCCCACAATAACATTACCTCAACCGCATTCACTTACTACAGCATCAGCTATATTAAGCATTGCGTATTACGGAGGGAGTGTTGGAATAAAGTTTATATTGTAAAAATATTTTTTGACAAATTTATATTTGTATTTATATGTATATAGGTATAAAATAATATTTTAGTGTGTTTATTACTTATCTAAGTAAATATGTAAAAAGGTTATGCTATGAATAACAAAGTATCACAAAGTGAAGTTCTACTACTTTTAGCATCACCACACCCTTTACACAATTTTACTGATATAGAATATAACAAGCAACCTGTAAAAAAATTACTCAGGTTAAACAATATCAAGAGTCAGTTAAAATATTTTAATCACAAGCATACCTTGTTGAGATTAAAAAAAATTTCTAGTATTGTTTGCTTCTTAAACTTTTCAAACAACTATTCTGGTAGTCAAATAATAGATTACTTATGTCTAAGTTTCTCAAAGTTGGTTTCTATAATCTTTTTAGCTGATTTCAAAAATATTTTTTGCAACTCTAAGGTATTGACAAATAGTTTAAAAAATTTTTCTGCTAATTATCACATTAGCAAGCATTACAATACTACTAATTGTCTTTACAAGCAGAGCATATTTTCACTTTCTAAGTTGCAGTTATTAAGGTTTAAGTCATGAATTATGCAAAGGCTTTTATATTAACATGTATTATATTTCTTTTCCCTTCATTATCCTTTGCAGTTGATAATAATTACTTTGGACATAATATTGGAAAAAATATAGGTCATTTTTATATAGGTGTGCAATACAAACCAGGCGCACAGCGCTTTAATAGGTTCTCAATCTTTGATGATAATGCAACAAATATACTTGCTTTGATAGACAAAAAAAATAATCTGTTATATTATTCAACAAAAGTTAATAGGTTACTTTCCCTCCCACAAGAGCAACAAAATCTTTTACATCATGCAACAGACAGACCAACAACTTTAGATGCATTGAAAAATAAGGGTAATTTCATACCAGGCTATCATCCCACATATACAGATAGCCTACTTGGAGCAGGTGGCATTGTAGGGTATTCAATAAATAACTTTAGAATAGAACTTGAAGCTTTTTATGAAAAATTCAGTATTAAAGTTACTACTGGTTATAATTATGATACTGAGTACCTTATCATAGGGACTGCGATTAATAGTAATTCACAACCTACACATTATCATTGTATGAAGAATACTGGCATTGTCTTATCACCCTTTTTAGTTAATGCATGCTATGACTTTACTTTAAAGATAACAAAAAAAATAGCACCTTATTTATGTCTTGGAGTTGGAGGAGACTTTATTGATTTCTTAGGACAAACAAGTCTGAAATCTTTTTATCAAGCTAAAGCCGGTGTAAGTTATGCTATATCTCCAAATTTAACGTTTTTTGTAGATGGGTCCTTCCATGGGCACATGAATAATCAATTTTCCGGATTATTAGTGGACTACCCTTTTGATCAAAGTCAAACATTTAAATTAAGTAGTTATGAGTCACCAACTACTTACCAAGAATTCACTACTATGTTAGCAAAACTGAATGTGATTTTTCTTACCGGTAGTATTGGCATTAGATTCGTTTCATAATAGTGAGTGATATTTATGTATAAGTTATATTATTTAAGTTTTGCAATATCATTAGCTCAGTTATTATTTCCTGGGTTTGCATTTTCAATAGATCAAAGCAACAATATTCACGGGTCTTATATTACAATCAAATATCAACCTACTATTTCTAACTTTAAGAATTTTCATATTAAAGAAACAGATTTTGATACAGAAGCTCCTATTGGATTTAATACAGTTGCACCAAATACTGTTTTCGATTCCTTAAAAGCTCATCATAATTTTTCTGTATTATATAACAAAGATTCTTATAAATTTTATGATAACGATCTATCAGGGTTGGCTTTATCCATTGGGTTATTAGTAAAAAATTTAAGGATAGAATTTGAAGGTTCTTACAAAAATTTTGATACAAAACGTCTTGTGCACTACAACTCCAGAGAAGGACACAAGTTCTTTGCTATACCACGTAAATCTTACTACCATGTTATGCCAGACACAGATAATTATACTGTAGCAAAAAATAACGGTATATCTATTATATCTAATATAATAAACTTATGCAGCGAAACGAAACATAAAAATTTCACACCATACATATGCTTAGGCATTGGTGGAGATTTTATAGAAATCTTCGATGTTATGAGAGTAAAATTTACTTATCAAGGAAAAGTTGGTGTAAGTTATCCTATAACTTCAAGATTAGTTCTCTCTATTAGTGGACAATATCACAAGGTTATAGGAAATAAATTTGAATTCTTACCACTCATTCAGCCTGTTGCATTAAAAAGAATAAATAATGAGCTAGACGAAACAGATGTGACTGCATTATTAACTCTAGATTTAGAGTACTTTAGCAGTGAAATTGGTTTAAGTTTTATATTTTAAAGTTAAGGGGCTATATGTGTAACATAATAAATTATGTAATAAAATATACAATAGCATTAGCTTTCTTACTATTGCCTAGAGTATCTTGTGCAATATTAATATATAATATAGAAAAAAATATAAAGCTCTTAAGTCTATATATTAGTAGTCAATATAAACCAAGTATTTCTCAGGGTAGTAACTCTTTAATACAAGAACATTATTCTAAAGAAAAAAATACCAAAATTAGTGTTTTAAATTCAAGTACTAATAGTACTATACCTTACAATATACAACTTGAAAATAGTACTACTAATTTCAGCAGAACTATTGGTTATCCTTTCAAAGGATTAAGGTCTGAAGTAGAAGGTTTTTATGACATAAAAAATACTAATGACTCATTAAGGATAAATTTAAGTAAACATTTTTCCAAAATGTATAATGAAGATTTTCAAGACTTTATTACTGTAATAGATAATAAATTATCTATTACATCTGCTATAGCCAATACTTGTTATGACATTTTGATTAACAATATCAGAGCATTATCACATTTATTATGTATAGGAGTTGATGTAGATGTTATAGAATTCTCCAATGGTATGAGTTTTAAGCTTGTATACCAAGCAAAAACAGGATTAAGTCATCTAATAAATAGCAATGTCATACCATTTTTCAATGTGCACTACCATAAAGTTATTGTAAATAAATTCAAAAATTTACCCTTGCAGAATTCAATCAGTATCAATGCTTTTCAAGGTGTTATATCTGCCCTTGCCAATATTGATAGTTATTTTGGAAGTGAAGTTGGAGTAAGGTTTATATTTAATTAAATAAGGTTATATCTATGGTACAAAGGTTTAATTTTATAAATATAATATTAGTATTTCTGCTACTTCTCTTTCCATTTCAATCATTTACATTATATATACATGATCATGAAGTTACCCGAAACGTTGGTATGTATATAAGTAGTCAATATAAACCGAGCATACCTTATTTTAAAAATTTTATAATAGAAGAAAATAGTTATCATATACCTGTAGTATTTGCAGGATTAATGGGCCTTGCAAATGATGTTACACATGCCACAGAACACATATTAAAGGATAACACAAAATTTAACGTTCCCTATATTGCAAAATTTAGAAATAGTCTAATAAATCTCAGCGGAGCAGTAGGTTACTATTCAGGTCAAGGACCAAGATTAGAAATAGAAGGTTCTTATGAAAATTTTGATGCCGCAAATTGCAAAAATTGCGCAGCAGATGCTAATAGATATTTTGCTTTGGTACGTAATAAACCTGATAATAGCAGCTTTTATCCAAAAGCTCATCAGAATACGTTGAGTGGTAGTACTACTCAGTACAAGTCATACTACACTATCATGAAAAACAATGGAATATCCATCGCATCAGTTATGCTTAATGGTTGTTACGATTTTTCTTTCAACAATGTGAAAATATCACCTTATGTATGTGCGGGTATTGGAGGAGATTTTATTACACTTTTTGAAACAATGCATATTAAATTTGCTTATCAAGGTAAGTTTGGTATTAGCTATCTTATATCTCCTTCTGTAAGCATTTTTGTTAGTGGTCATTATCATAAAGTTGCGGATAATACATTTAAAAATTTACATGTCAAGTACATATACTCACTTCAAGACCCACCTAATATTACCTCTGCAATAGCTAAACTCAGAATTGGGTATTTTGGTAGTGAAGTTGGCGTAAGGTTTGTATTTTGAAAATAATTAAACAAAGGAATTTTTATGAATAACAAAAAATCTCTCTTAATAGGAACTGTTTTATTATCATTGTTTTCATCTTTATCCATCAAAGCTTTTTCAGTTATAAATCACAATGATATAAGTCATAACTTTAGCGGTCTGTATTTTACAGGACAATATAGACCAGCTGTTTCTCATTTCAGCAGCTTTACAGTAAGTGAATCTAATTTTGCTACTCAAGAATTAGTAATGTTGCAACCAGATAACAGATGGTCTATTGACCTCAAGGAGAGTATTACACAAGGTACAAAATTTTCAGGTGCTTATACTGCTAAATTCCAAGATAATGCTGCAAGTTTTAGTGGAGCTATTGGGTACTCTTATCCTGAAAATTTAAAATTTGAATTTGAAGTTTCCTATGAAAAATTTGATGTTAAAACCACTCAAGGCTATCAAGTAACAAATACTGCCGTCTTTGCTTTGGCACGTAAAACTATAAGTATACCACAGGACAGTGGTAATACTCAAAACAACCAATATGTAGTTATGAAAAATAGTGGATTATCCATTGCATCAATTATGATTAACAGTTGCTACGATATGTCCTTTTATAATCTAGTTGTGTCACCTTATATATGTGCAGGTATTGGTGAGGATTTTATTAAATTCTTTGATACTTTATATATCAAACTTGCATATCAAGGTAAGCTAGGTGTTAACTATTCCCTATCTTCTAGATTTAATATATTTGCTGATGTGTATTATCACAAAGTTATAGGCAATCAATTCAAAAATTTAAATGTCATTCATGCTGTTGCACTTACTGACTTTCCTAAAGCAACCTCTGCAATAGCAACACTTAATGTTGCATATTTTGGTGGTGAAGCTGGAATAAGGTTTATACTCTAAGTATATATATGGCAGCTTACACTATGATATACAAAGCAAAGTTTATAGAGTATATACCAATGTTTTCTTCATCTATTCTTCCTGATTGCATTACTTTATCAATTTTAAATAATGTTGAAGACTATAATAGTTTTACCATACGCATTACCAAATTATATAAGCTTATTTTGAGTAATATCATAAAAAAATTAATAAATGCTAAAGATAATATTACAGTTCTTCGCAACATTAACTTGTATAACTTATGCAATAAATATTCAAAATCTAAAAGTGCACAAAGTTCTTATGAAACATTTTCTTATAGTAGAAATATTAAAGATAGAATATTAAGTTTTAATAGCTTGCACTTTATAAAATACAATGTAACACAAAAAAACTCTAGCAAGTTATACTGTAACTATAAATCTGCCTATAAAAGTTATAATTTTTCTAATGCTACACATACAATAGGTCTCATCCATCAACATGAGTTATACGTTCAGTACATCTGTTCTGTATCAAATCAGCATAACAAAAGTACCAGGAGTTTCAGTAATAAAATTTTGGCAAAAAATATATTAAATAATCAGGAAAATTCTTATGAATAGTAAAAAAATATTCTTTATATTAGGATCAATGTTAGTATGTTTAGCAGCATACCTACCTATTCAATCTCTTTCAGAATCAAATAATGTCATATACAATACTAAACACACTGGGTTATATATTAGTGGACAATACAAGCCAAGTGTCTCTCATTTTAGTGACTTTTCAGTCAAAGAAACTTATGTTAATACTGAAGCATTGTTTGGGTTAAAACAAGGTATTAGTTCTATCTTACGTAGTAGCGCCACCACACAACAAGTTGAAAATTTTAATGTTCCTTATACTGCAAAATTTCAAGATAGCCTTGCTAGCTTTAGTGTAGCTGTTGGATATATTGCTCATCATGGTCCAAGAATTGAAGTAGAAGGATCTTATGAAGAATTTGACGTTAAAAATCCAGGAAATTATACAACAACGGATGCTCACAGGTACATTGCTTTAGCTAGAGAAAAAGATCAAATCTATCAAACATATCCTACAACAAACAAATATGTAATTATAAAGAATAACGGTATATCTGTTGTATCCATCATAATCAATGGCTGTTATGATATTGCTTTAAATGATTCCAAGATATTACCTTATATATGTGCAGGATTTGGTGGAGATTTTATAGAGTTTTTTAGTGCTATACGCTTTAAGTTTGCTTACCAAGGCAAAATAGGTATTAGTTATCCATTATCTTCTAACACAATTTTATTTGCTGATGGATATTACCACAAGGTAATAAGTTCCCAATTTAAAAATTTAAACGTTGAACATGTCGTCACTGATTTAACCGAATTTAAAGTAACTTCTGCAATAGCGTCTCTCAATATCGAGTATCTTGGTGGTGAATTTGGATTAAAATTTATATTTTAAGGAGTTTTATGAGAAAAAAGAAAATTATTACAACAGGAATAACATTAGCTTGTTTATTATTACCTAACATATCTTTTTCAGAAACAACCAACAATGGCATTGATAAATATTCTAGACTATATATAAGTGGACAATATAAACCAGGATTTTCTTATTTTAATAAGTTTTCAGTCAGAGAAACTGATCACTACACCAAAAAATTAATAGGGTTAAAACATGATGAAATATCTATTGACAACTTAAAAAATCATTCAAGTTTCAATATTCCTTATGATAATGTAACATTTCAAAATAACATCATTAGCTTTAGTGGTGCCATTGGTTATTCTGATAGTACAGGTGCAAGGTTCGAGCTGGAAGGTTCTTATGAAGAGTTTGATGTTACAGACCCTGGAGATTGTATAGTAAAAGATATTTACAGGTACTTTGCATTAGCTAGAGCTACCAGCAGTAGCATTAGTAATAATCCTGACACTGGAAAATACACTGTAATGAGAAATGATGGGGTATCTATTACCTCAGTTATATTTAATGGTTGTTATGACCTCTCTTTAGAAGATTTAGAAATATCACCATATGTTTGTATTGGTATTGGTGGAGACTTCATAGAGTTTTTTGATGCTTTACACATTAAGTTAGCATATCAAGGTAAGCTAGGCATTAGTTACTCTTTCTCTACTAGAAGCAGCTTATTCATCGATGGTTATTATCATCAGGTTATAGGTAATCAATTTAATAATTTAAACGTTCAACATGTAGTTGAACTTAGTGAAGCACCTAAAGCAACATCTGCAATTGCTACACTTAATGTTAGTTATTTCGGTGGAGAAGTTGGAATCAGACTTATGTTTTAAAGGAATATTATGAGTAATAAAAGAAGTTTTTTTTTAATAGGTATATCGCTATTGATAAATCTACTGTTGTCAACTGATGCTTCTTCTATGGAAGTACATAGTCATACACATTTTAAACCTAGTCTGTATATTAGCGGGCAATACAGGCCAGGAGTTTCGCACTTTAGCAAATTTTCAGTAAAAGAAACTCATCATAACACTGTAAAATTAGTGGGGATGAAAAAAGACAGCAAAACTGACATGACTAATATTAAATTAAATACAAATTTTAACTCCACTTATAATGCAGAATTTCAAGACAATGAAATAAGTTTTAGCGGAGCAATAGGATGCCTTTACTCAGAAAACCTCAGAATTGAAGTAGAAGCTTCTTATGAGGAATTTGATGTAAAAAATCCTGATGGAGGAGCTGCTACAGATGCATATAGGTACTTTGCATTAGCACGTAAAATGGGAGAGAATACTAATAGTCCCAGCGATACAGAAAAATTTACTGTAATGAGAAATGATGGGTTATCAATTTCATCTGTTATGATAAACGGCTGTTATAACGTGATATTAAATGATATACAAGCAGAACCTTACATATGCGCAGGAATAGGGGGAGATTTTATAGAATTCTTCAATGGTTTTCATGTTAAGTTTGCTTATCAAGGTAAAGTAGGCATTAGTTACCAAATATTTCCTGAAGTAAGATTATTTCTTGATGGATATTACCATAAAGTAAAAGGTAATAAGTTTAAAAATTTACATGTTCAACATGTAGACACATTACAAAACGCACCTAAAGTCACATCTGCAGTTGCAACGCTTAACATTGGGTACTTTGGTTGTGAAGCTGGAGTAAGATTCATATTTTAATATAAATAAACATGGAAAATTTTATGAACAGTAAGAGTAAGTTCTTTATAATATGTACATCATTAATATGCTTATCATCATTACCTGCCATATCTTCTTCAAACTTCATAGGTAATAGTACAAAACATTCTGGGTTGTATATTAGTGGGCAATATAAACCTAGCGTTTCTATTTTTAGCAAATTTTCAGTAAAAGAAACAAATACTAACACAGTAAAACTAGTAGCTCTTAAAAAAGATGTTGATACTACTTCCATAAATAATGGTAATACTGGTACAGTTGATAATGCTCAAGGTATTAGCAAAGCAACAAATTTTAACTGTCCTTATGTTGCAGATTTTCAAGATAATGCATTCAACTTTAGTGGAGCTATTGGTTATTCTTTTTCCGAACAACTAAAAATTGAAATTGAAGGTTCTTACGAAGAATTTGATGCTAAAAGTCCTGGTAAATACATCTTAAATGATGCATTTCGTTATTTTGCACTAGCGCGTAAAATGGGAGAACCTGAGCCATCACCTAGCCCTAAAGAAGATAACGCCAAGGCTTACTACACAGTTATGAAAAATGACGGGCTATCCATATTATCTATTATGATAAATGGTTGCTATAATCTACCTTTAAATGATTTATCAATATCACCTTATTTTTGTACAGGAATAGGTGTAGATGCTATAGAATTTTTTGATGCGCTGCATCTTAAACTTGCTTTTCAAAGTAAGTTGGGTGTTACTTACCAACTATCTCACAATATCAGTTTATTCACTAACGGGTACTATCACCAAGTAATAGGTGACCAATTCAAAAATTTAAAAGTTCAATACGTAAAAGAACTTCATGATAAACCACCAATTACATCTGCAGTTGCCACTCTTAATGTTGGATATTTTGGAGGTGAAATTGGAGTAAGGCTCACACTTTAATACAATCAAACATGGGAAATTCTATGAATAATAAAAGTCAGTTCTTAATAAGATGTACATTTTTAATGTGCACGTTGTTATTGCCTAATATATCTTTTGCAAAAATAAACAACGAAAAACATTCTGGTCTGTACATTAGTGGACAATATAAACCTAGTGTTTCTGTTTTCAGTAACTTCTCAGTAAAAGAAACCAACGTTCACACAAAACATCTAATAGCTCTTAAACAAGATGTTGATTCTGTTGATATTGATAATACTAGTGCCACCAAAGGTATCAGTCTAACAGATAACTTTACAATCCCTTATACTGCAGAATTTCAAGACAATCATACTAATTGCAATGGTTCCATTGGTTATTCTTTTGCTGAAGGTCCAAGAATTGAAATAGAATTATCATATGAAAAATTTGATGTTAAAAATCCTGGAGGGTACACTACAAAAGATGCTTATAGATACTTTGCTTTAGCACGTGAAATAGACCTTAATTCATTTAAACCATACAATCTTACTGAACCATTACCAGCAGGTATTCACTATGTTGTCATGAAAAATGATGGGTTATCTATCTTATCTAATATAGTAAATATTTGTTACGATTTTTCTTTAAGTGACTTACCACCTGTATCACCTTATTTATGCGGTGGAATTGGTATAAATGCCATAGAATTTTTTGACGCTTTACATGTGAAATTTGCTTATCAAAGCAAAGCAGGGGTTAGCTATCAATTACTACGTAAAATCAACCTATTTATTGACGTATATTACTATCAAGTAACAAGTAATAAATTTAAAAACCTGAAGGTTCAACATGTAAATGAACTGAAAGATAATCCCAAAGTTACATCTGCAGTTGCTACACTTGACATAGCATATTTTGGTAGTGAAGCTGGAGTAAGAATTATATTTTAATTATAACTAAAAATGGAAAATTTTATGCGCAAGAAACACAAATTAATTACATTCAGTGTAGCATTATTTTACATATTATCTCTACCCCATGTTTCTTTTGCAGAAAACACAAACAGCAATAAACTTGGACTATATATTAGCTGGCAGTATAATCCTAGTGTTTCTGTTTTTAGTAATTTTTCAGCAAAAGAAACAAGCGTTAACACACAACAACTTATGGCTCTTAAAAAAGATATTGATTCTATTGAAATTAGTTATGAAAATAACAAAGGTATTAGCATGCCAGAAAACTTTACAGTTCTTTATGTCCCAAAATTTCAAGATAATTTTGCTGGCTTCAGCAGTACGCTTGGGTTCTTTTATTCCAAAGGGTTGAGAATTGAAATAGGAGCCTCTTACGAAAAATTTGATGTTAAAGATCCTGGAGGATACACTAAAATAAAAGATGCTTATCGATATTTTGCTTTAGCACGTAAAATGTATATAAGTGAGAGAAATTCAGTTATTTATATTAAAAAAGAAAATACACCACCACAAAAAGGTGTACATTATGTTGTAATAAGAAATGATGGAATATCAATTTCCTCTGCTACAATAAATGGCTGTTATGACTTTTCTTTTCCAAATCTACCACTATCACCTTATACTTGCGTAGGTATCGGTATAGATGCTATAGAATTTCTTAATGCATTACATATCAAGTTCGCTTGTCAAGGTAAGTTAGGCTTTACTTATTCCGTATCTCCAAATGTTAATCTATTTGCTGATGGATACTATCACAAAGTAATGGGTAACAAATTTAAAAATTTACCTGTTCAATATGTAGATCATTTAGAAGAGTATCCTAGCCTTACATCCGCAATTGCTACACTTGATATTGGCTATCTCGGTGGTGAAATTGGAGTGAGATTTATATTTTAATTACAAATAACTAAGAAAATTTTATGAATAATAAACTTAAATTTACTATAATAAATACAGCATTAGTATGCTTATTGTCATTACCTAATATATCTTTTTCAAAGACTACAAATAACAAACACTACGGATTATATATCAGTGGGCAATATAAACCTAGTGTTTCTGTTTTCAGTAGCTTTTCAGTTAAAGAAACAAACGTTATAACTAAAAACCTTATAGCTTTAAAAAAAGACGTTGACTCTATTGAAACTAAGTCTGATGCTAGCGTAGGCATTAGTAATCCAGGAAATTTTACTATCCCTTACACAGCTGTATTTGAGGATAACGCAGTCAACTTTAATGGAACTATTGGTTATACATTTGTCGAAGGCACAAGAGTTGAAGTAGAAGGGTCTTATGAGGAATTCGATGTTAAAGATCCTGGAGGATACACTAAAATAAAAGATGCTTACCGCTATTTTGCACTGGCACGTGAAATGAATATCACAAGTAATAAATTTGAACCCAAAGAAAAAGCAAGTAGTAATACTATTTATCATACCGTAATGAGAAATGATGGGTTGTCTATAACATCTGTTATAATAAATGTTTGTTATGATTTCTCATTAAATAATTTATTAGTATCACCTTACATATGTGGAGGAGTGGGAGTAGATGCTATAGAATTTTTCGATGTGTTACATATCAAATTTGCATATCAAAGTAAGTTAGGTATCACTTATTCTTTACCATCTAACATTAGTCTCTTTGCTGGCTTATATTACCATAAAGTAATGGGCAATCAATTTAAAAATTTAGATGTCCAACACGTTGCTAAGCTTGCAACAGCACCTCCAATTACATCTGCAGTTGCTACACTTAATATTGGTTATTTTGGTGGTGAAATTGGTGCAAGATTGACATTTTAATTATTTGAACCATTAAATAATGAGAAACTTTTCATTAGTTTCTCATTTATTTAATATACAATTAAACATAAAGATATAAATTGTCATATTTACTAAATTTCTCAACTCAAAACAAAAAGATCCAAACTTTATCAAATATTCTTGATAAAATACCTAAGGTATTAAAAAAAAGCTTTAGCTAAATTATTAGCAATACATATTAAGATATGTTATAATGCAATAAATGAGCATGCTAAGTGTATTTATAACATCTATACTGTCAGTTAACCATTTAAAAATTAATGTAATTAAAGCCTGAATACAGCTTTTATACGTATAAATAGATGTGTAGTAAAACTATAGTAAGTAAGTCTAGTAATGTTTTTATTAATTAACTGATGAAGTTAATTACGGTTTTTATTAAAGTTTTTATTTTAATTCTTTTAAATATCAATTACTTTTATTGTAAACTTGAAAGAAATTTTATATTCTAGACTTGCTTTTATTTACTTCTTTTATTATTCTTAAACTTTTATTATCTTTTATAAAAGGTTTATTAACATGAATTATAAGAAAATTCTAGTAAGAAGCG